>JALOMC010000298.1 GCA_025455665.1 Chitinophagaceae bacterium
CTATGATGCCGGCACCGGCCTTGTAAGGCCGTACGCCCACCACAGCAGCAACGGATGTATCAGTAGCAGCCGTACCCACATCACCCAGGCAGGTACACACAATCCGTTCGGATCAAGACAGCCACCCTTTTGTATAAACCAGATATGCGCTGGCAAAAAAGCCAGCAACATGGCGATGATGCCCCAGGCAGCCAGCCGGCGGGTAGCCGGCCATACCAGCAGCAGCGCCAGCCCTATTTCGGCTACGCCACTCAGCGTGTTCAACAGCACCTTGTTGGGCAAATAATCGGGGATGAGCGGCAGGTAAAAATCAGGCACCCGAAAGTGGTTGATGCCGGCTGCCAGGTAAAACAACAGCATCAGCGCCACGCTCCACTCGTAGCGGTTGCGGGGTATATTGATAAAGCCTTCATTCATATGCGCAGTATTGTCAATTCCAGTTTCTTTGGGCACTACAATATCCGTCAGCATGCAGTTACAATCCAAGCTTCCAAATGTTGGTACCACCATTTTTAGTGTCATGAGTGCCCTGGCTACTGAGCACCAGGCTATCAATCTGGGACAGGGCTTTCCGGACTATGCCATGAGCGAAGCGCTGACCGACCTGGTAAACAAAGCCATGAAAGATGGCCACAACCAATACGTACCCATGCCGGGCTACACGCCCCTGCGAGAAGCCATTGCGGCCAAGGTAGAAAAGCTGTATGGCACGCCCCTGCATCCGCAGGACAACATCACCATCACTCCCGGCGGCACCTACGCCATTTACAGCGCCATCACCGCAGCCATCGGCCCCGGCGATGAAGTGATCGTATTTGAACCGGCCTACGACAGCTATATCCCCAACATCGAAATCAATGGTGGCAAAGCGGTTACCATTCCGCTGCAGCATCCTACCTACAGCATCGATTGGCAAGCCGTACGGCAGGCCATAACGCCGCGTACCCGCATGATCCTGCTCAACTCGCCCCACAACCCCACCGGCGCTGTGCTCAGCGAGTACGACATTGAGCAACTGCGACAGGTAGTAGCCGGCACCAATATCCTCATCATGAGCGACGAGGTGTACGAGCACCTCATTTTCGACGGGCTGCCACACTTCAGCATCTTACGCTACCCCGATTTGTTCGAACGCAGCTTTGTGGCTTTCAGCTTTGGCAAAGTGTACGACTGTACCGGCTGGAAGCTGGGCTACTGCGTGGCACCGGCTGCCTTCACGGCCGAGTTTCGCAAGGTGCATCAGTTCAATTGCTTCAGCTGCAATAGCCCCATGCAGGTGGCGCTGGCCAGCTACCTGCAGCACGAGCACGAATACCTGCAACTGGGCAGCCGCCTGCAGCAAAAACGCGACTATTTCAGACAGCTGATGCAGCACACCGGCTTTGAGGTAGTACCCTCTCACGGCAGCTATTTTGAACTATACAGCTACAGCCAGCTTAGTCAGGAAAGCGAAAAAGATTTTGCCCTGCGCCTGGTAAAGGAGTACGGCGTGGCCACCATTCCCACTTCGGCATTTTACCAGCATGGCAATGACCACGGGGTGCTGCGTTTCTGCTTTGCCAAGCAGCACAGCACGCTGGAAGCGGCCGTAGAGCGACTGCGGCGCCTGCACTAGCCCGCCGTTTTGTACACACTTGTCAAACAGGGCTTTGCCCTTACCCGCCCGCCCGTCATTTTTGCCCCTATGTTGTTACGCATCAAATGGCTGCCCCTACCCGCCTGGTGCCGGATATGGCTATGGGCCTTGCTGCTGGCCGGCTGCAGCCAGCCCGATCCTTACACCGCGGTGACCGAGGCCGAAGCGGTAGCATTTGGAAAACAGTGGGCAGCGGCGCTGAACAATGGTGATGCAAAAAAAGCGGAGGAACTCTTCAGCCGTCAGGCGTTTGCCACCGAAATGGCCCAATACAATTTTTACGATCTCAGTAAAGCCGATATCGATACCCGGGCCGAAAGGTTTCCGCTGGATAGAGTAGTAGCATCAACGGGAGCACAAACAGTGCAAGGTGGGCACTATCGGTACCTCGGTCGCTTTGCCAAAGATGGCCGGCAATACGTGCGGATGCGGCAGTGGAGCCGTGCCGGGCTGAACTACCACGAGCTGCTGCTGATCAAAGAAAACGATGCGGTAAAAGTAGCCGACCTGTTTTTGTACCACACCGGCAGCACTGTGAGTGCCGATTACATGCAGGAAATACGCAACTACGAAAAAAGTGGCAATAGCCGACAAGCCCAATACTTTGAAGAACTACGGCAGGAAATAATGTGGGAGGGCGTGGGCGAAGATGCAAGAGGCGTATTGGAGAAATACGACCAACTACCTGAGCAACTGCAGCGCCAACAGCGCATGAACTATTTTGCCCTGCTGGCTGCCATCAGGCTGGCAGATGATACCGCCAAAGCAGGCCGGCTGTACCGCTTATACGTGGCCAACAATCATACCCGCCCCGATCGGCTCCTGATCGATGTGCAATATGCCGTTTTTAAACGGCAGCACCCCAAGGCCATGGCCAGCATCGATAGCCTTGGCCAGCTGACCGGCGATGATAAATGGCTGGTTTTTTTCAAAGCAGTGGCCAGTATGTACAGCGGGCAACTGGATACTGCGGCCGCCTACCTGCAACAGTCAATGAAGAACAACCGAAATTTTGGCGATAACTACTTCTACCTTACCCAACTATTGGCGCTCAAGGGCAAATGGCCCGAGGCACGGCTCATGTTGGATCGCTACCGGCGGCACCCCGATTTTTCGGGCACACTCGAAAATGAATTGGTAGCAGCGTTCCCACTGTTGGATGCCCGGGAATAAGCAAAAGAGAATCAGCCCCTGCACAGTGCCGCCACCAGCGCTGCCTGCTGCGGATATTGCACCGACAAATCGGCCGCCCGGGCCAGTTCAAAATCAGCAAAATCGAAGCCCGGCGCCACCGTGCAGCCCACCAATGCATAGCCTTCGGTACCCACTACTTCGCTGGCAAACCAGGCACCAGCCGGCACCCAGGCTTGTGGCACCGCATCGGCCTCTTTACCCAGCTTGATGCACTCGTACCGTCCATTGGTATGCAGCACATGCACCTGCAGGCTGCCGCCTTCATAGTGGTGCCAGCCTTCATCGCTGGCGATGCGGTGAAAAGCCGAAAAATTGCCCGCCGTCAGCAAAAAGTAAATCATGGTAGCTGCCGGCCGCGGCCCTGCCGGTGTGGGCACCAGCGTGGCACTGCGGTAAGTTTCGGCATAAAAACCGCCTTCGGGGTGAGGCTGTAGCTGTAGCTGCTGTGCCAGTGCCTGTATTCTTGCATGCATGGCGGCAAAGGAACAATCAAAAATGCAGGTGCCAAACTACCTTGTTAGCCGGCAATTACCCCACCCTGGTACCCACCCCATATTCACCAAATAACCAATCAACTAATTAACCAATCAACCAATCCCCCTTCTCACCCTTCCTTACCCCACCAGGCACGCCACAGCTTGCCCGCCACTATAGCTGCTACCGACGGCACTACTACAAACAGCCACAGCTGTTGCAATGCCCAGCCTTGTACAAACACAGCCTGGCTGATGCTGCGGGCCGGATTGACCGATGTATTGGTAACCGGAATGCTGATGAGGTGTATAAGGGCCAGCGCCAGCCCAATGGCCAGGCCGGCA
>JALOMC010000028.1 GCA_025455665.1 Chitinophagaceae bacterium
CGAAAACCGCGGGCACTACATGATCGAGAATATTGTAGAAGACGGACTGAGCGATTTCATCCATACCCATTTGTACAAGTACCCCGAAACATGGACTTATCCGATTCACTTTGTAGGCAGCATTGCCTGGCATTTCAAAGATGCCTTGCGGGAGCTGCTCAAGGGATATGAATTGCAGTTAGGACAAATAAAACAATCTCCCATGCCGGGCCTGATAGCTTACCACGCCTGATAGCCGCCGTACGAAAAAGCAACCAACATGTCAGATTTTGTAAAAGTAACTGAGCAACCCAGCAAAGAGCGGGCACCAGTGGCCGCTTAGGAGTGGTAGATGCCAGCGAATGCCCGCCTACTTACGGTGTGCCGCATGGGCTGGTAATAGGCCTGATTGCCGGTGGCGACGATGCCATGTTTAAAGCAGTTGAGTTTGCAGAAGACAGTACCGACGAAGGGTGGAAGGATTTGGAAAAACATTTTGTAAGCGAGAAAGATGTGGTGGTAGGGATAGCCGCCAGTGGTACCACGCCCTATGTAATAGGTGCACTGCGGGAGTGCCGCAGGCGGGGTATTATTACGGGTAGCATCACCTGCAACCCTCATGCGCCTGTGAGCAAAGAAGCCGATTTTCCGATAGAGGTGGTGGTAGGCCCTGAATTTGTAACCGGTAGCACCCGCATGAAAAGTGGCACCGCTCAAAAATTGGTGCTGAACATGATATCGACCAGTGTGATGATACAACTGGGCAGGGTAGAAGACAACAAAATGGTGAACATGCAGCTGAGCAATGAAAAGCTGGTAGACCGAGGGGTGCGCATGCTGATGGAAAGAATAGGCGAAGCCGACTACGATACCGCCAAAGCGCTGCTGCTAAAACATGGCAGCGTGAAAACAGCCGTAGATGCCGTTAAAAAATAATAACGGCGTGCTACACTGTCGGCTTTGGTTTTAGCGGCAAGGGCTGTATCTTTTCCCAGTAAATTTTACAGCCGATGAAAGCATCAGTACTCACGCTGGCCGGCAGTTTGCTGGCCCTGACTGCCACCCACGCCCAAAAAGCGGTATTTGCCGTGACGGCCGCACAACCTGGCCAAATCAATTGGACACAAATACAACAGTTGCAGCCCGATGGGCAAGCACCGGCACTGCTGCTGGATGCTACCTTGCCCGGCCAACTGATAGCTGCCCGCACCCGGCAAGCAGTAACACCGCAAATAAACGGGCTGGGGGCCGATGCCCTGCCAGCAGCCGGCGGGGTGGCCGCACTTGCTTACGACGCAGTTCATCAGCGGCTGTTTTTTTCTCCACTTTTTCGGGATGGCGGCATCCGCTACATCGATCTGCGCAGCCGGCAAAAACAGCCTGCTGTGGTAGTGTTTGATGAGGCCTACAACCTGGTGGACCGGGCCCGTGACGGCGAGGGCCGCAACATTACCCGGATGACCATAGGCGCCGATGGCTACGGGTACGCAATCAGCAATGATGGCAATTCGTTTATCCGATTTGCTACGGCCGGCAAAGTAAGCGTAGAAAACCTGGGGCAGCTGATTGATGACAGCAGAAACGGACAACAATCGGTACACAATGCCTGCAATGCCTGGGGTGGCGATATGGTAGCTGGCGCCGATGGCAAGCTGTATCTGTTTACCATGCGCCAGCAAGTATACAAAATAGACCCTGCCAGCCGGGTCGCTACTTACCTGGGGGCACTGAAGGGTGTAGATGCGAGCTTTTCGGTAAACGGCGCAGCGGTGGTAGAAGACGGCAGCGTACTGCTGGCATCCAGCACACAGCCAAATGCCCGGCTGAGGGTGCGAAATATGGAAACCCTGGAAGCTGGTATAGAAACAGTGACGAACTGGTACAATGCAGCCGATCTTGCTTCGGCCCACTTGCTGTTTGCCAATAAAGTGGCACCGCCGGCACCTGTGGTACTACCCGAAGCTGCTTCGGTGGTAAGCGTTTATCCCAACCCGGTAACGAATGGCCGCCTGACCCTGCAGGTAAATAAACTGAAGGCTGGCCGCTATGCGGTAGACCTGGTAAATGCCAGCGGCAGCGCCCTGCGCAGCATGACCCTGCAGGTACGGCAGGCCGGCGAAACGGCCAGCTTTGCTACGGGCCAATTGCCGGGAGGCCTTTACATCCTGCGCATTAGCAATGCTGGCAGGCAAGAAGTTTTTACAGAAAAAGTGATGATACAGCAGCAATAGTGTGGGTGCTGTACAGCCAGCACGAAGGCGCCGGAAGCACCAAGTGTTTCTGGCGCTTTTTTTATACCCCTGTATGATAGGGATCAAACATGTGGATGAGGTCTTCGTTGTAAAACAGCAGGCACTCCCGCAGCGGCTCCATCGAAAAATTGTGCCGGTTGATGGCCTCAAAAAAAGCTTTGCTGGTATGGCGGGTACGTCGGTCATGCAGTTCTACTGCTATGAATTTTGTACGCGGTAGCCATTCATCGGCGCCATGGCTGATCACGTGTTTTTCGGCCCCTTCTATATCAAGTTTCAGCAGGTCAATACTGTCCCAACCCTGCATCTGCATTAGCTGTGGAATGCTGTACGCTTGCAGCGATCCGGGTGTATCCGGCGGTACTTCCTTTACCTCAAATGATGTATGGCCACGGCCATGGTCCACCAATTGTAAATGGGCCGGGTAGCCCCATAGGCCGCCCTGCAGTGCATGCACATTGGGGTAATGTTCGGTGTTCTTCAGCAGCCATGGATAATTAAAGTCCGACGGCTCAATGGACACAATTTGTGCCGCTGGAAACCGATTGGCAAAATAAACAGCTGCCAGGCCGATATTGGCCCCGGCATCAATGATGGTACGAGGCTCAAATGGCAGCCGGAACTTATAATCTTCAGCCACCAATATAAAATCGAAGCCATCATAATCTTCTTTGTACGACCGGAAGTACAACGGATGCTGGTAGCGGCTTAGTTGCAGCTTGGTAAACCGGTCGGTTTCAGCTTTCCACATTACCCGTAGTGCATCTTGCCAGCCCAGGTGGTAGCGCAGTCGGAAAAAAGAAGTACGCATGCGGCAAAGTAAAGGGATGCAGCCAACCCATCCGTTTGGGGGCGTGTTTTCTGCTTCTGTCAGTGGGGCCGGCCTTCATGCATCGGCGCAGGTGGGGCAGGGGGCTGCCGGCGCACCTGGCAGTGCGCCCAATTGGCAGCTGCATCCGGGGGGCGCTGGCAATGCAGTGCCGGCCGGATGCGTTCACCTGGCCTGGCAGCATTTGTAAGCAGTTGGCGCAGTTGCGGTTGTACAGGCATGCCCGACATCATTGCAGCCAAGAGGTGCCGCTGCTGATGTTTGCTTTTCACTGGCTGCAAAAGCCATTTTCAATAAGGCATTCTCTTATTTTTGAACGCATGAGTGCCGCTGTGAAGCCGACGGAGAATTTGCAATTGAACTTCTATGTAGTCGAGTCGATCACTTTGTTTTCTGAGTACCTCGACCGCGATGTATTGATAGATGTGTACCTGCCACCCCGGCAGCGGGGCGATGAAGCGCTGTCGTTGCTATTGGTAAATGACGGGCAGGATTTGCCCCGCATGCCATTTGCTCCCATCATCGATGATTTGTTTGGGCAATCGGCTATTTCGCCCTTGTTGGTAGTGGGTATTCATTGCAGCGAAGACCGTAGGCTGGAGTATGGTACCGCCGATGTGCTCGATTTTATGAACCGTGGTTCAAGAGCAAAGTACCACCGCAAGTTTGTCTTGCAAGAGCTGATTCCATGGCTACGGCAGCGTTATTTTTTGCCCGTATTAAAAAACATCGGCTACGCTGGTTTTTCGCTGGGGGGCTTATCGGCCATTGATGTGGTGTGGAAGCATCCTGATGTTTTCAATGTAGCTGGTATATTCAGCGGCTCGCTGTGGTGGCGCCTTCGCGACCTGACCGACGGCTATGTGGAAGAAACTGACAGAGTCATCCACAAACTGATCAGGGAAGGTAGCTATGCGGACAACCTCTCGTTCTATTTTCAAACGGGCACGCTCGACGAAAAAATGGACCGTAATCACAACGGTATCATTGATAGCATAGATGATACGCTGGACCTGATTGCCGAACTGGAACGCAAAGGCTACGACCGAGAGAAATGCATTCGGTACGTAGAGCTGCAAGATGGCCGGCACGATGTGCCTACCTGGGCACGGGCATTTCCTGATTTTTTGAAATGGGCATGGCCGGCTGCCGAAGCCACTACGGTGCAAAATACCGATGTGTAGCCGGCTGGCGTGATATCAGGCTGCTTTGCCTTCTACCACCTGCCGGTAGGTGCTCATGTCCAGTTCGTTTTCCATTTTCGATATAATGACAGTAGCCACGGCGTTTCCAATGAAATTGATGATCGCCCGGCCTTCGCTCATAAACCGATCGACACCAATGAGAATGGCCAACCCTTCGATGGGAATAACTTTAATGGCGGTGAGGGTAGAGGCCAGCACCAGAAAACCGCTGCCAGTGATGCCAGCCGCCCCTTTGCTGGTGAGCAATAGTACCCCAATGATGGTCAGCTGCTGACCCAGCGATAAGTCGACGCCAAATACTTGCGCCAGAAAAATGACGGCCATGCTGAGGTAGATGGTCGTACCGTCGAGATTGAAGCTGTAGCCGGTGGGCACCACCAATCCCACTACTTCTTTTTCGCAGCCGGCCAGTGTTAGTTTTTCCATCAATGAGGGTAGGGCAGCTTCGCTGCTACTGGCACCCAATACCAGCAATATTTCGGCCCGCAGGTACACCAGCAGGCGCCAAAGGCTGATGCCATAATAGCGGCAGATAAGCGCCAGTACTACTGCCACAAACAAAAAGCCGGTGATATAAAATGTAAGCAGCAGCTTGCCCAGCAAGGCGAGGGTGCCAAAGCCAAACTTGCCGATGGTATAGGCCATGCCGGCAAAAGCGCCAATAGGGCTGAGCCGCATAATGATGTGCAGCACATTGAACAGGGCTTTGTTTATTTTTTCAAAAGTACTGTACACACTTGCGCCGGTGGGCCCCAATTGCTTCAGGCCAATGGCAAACAGCAAACTGAAAAACAGAATCTGCAATATGTCGCCTTTGGCAAAGGCCTCGAAAATATTGCCCGGAACAATGTGCGAAAAGAACTCGCCCCACTTGAACTGGCTGGCTTGCTGGCTATACTGTGCTACCTGGCTGCTTGCCTGAAAAGCGCTGGCATCAATACCGGCGCCGGGGCGCACTGTATTGGCTACTATCAGCCCAATCAGTAGTGCCAGCGTAGTAACTATTTCAAAGTAGATGACACTTTTGACGCCGATGCGGCCCACTTTTTTCAGCTGTCCGGCACCTGCCACCCCCAATACAATGATGAAGAAGATGATCGGAGGAATGACCATCTTGATCATATTGATAAACGTATCGCTCAGCAGCTTGGCGGTAGGGCTGAAGGCAGGCCAGACAGCGCCTACTACAATGCCGGCTACAATCCCAATCAACACTTGAACGTATAAGATGCGCAGGTACTTCATGCCTTGTTCAGATCGCCAAACGGCGTAGCGCCAAGATTAAGCAAAATAGAGAGACCATGGGCCTGTAAAAGAAAATGCCCGGCAGCTACCGGGCATTGTTGACCATTTAAAAAGTTGCTACTTGTTTTTGCGAACAGGAGGCGTCATCACCGCCTTCGGCGCCGGCTTGTCCGGCTCCTGCTTGCGTGGGGCCGATGTATCCGGCTTTGGCTTGGGTGCGGGCTTCTTCATTTCTTCGGGTGTTTGGCTTTCGGCACCAATACCGCCCAGGCCACTGGTATCAAACGGAAGTTCACCTTCGCCAAAGTACTCCGACTCGTCCCCATTGCCCATGTCTTCGCCAGCTGCGTCGGGGGCATCACCTGCTCCCATGTTTTCGAAGTAGTCATAAATGATATCATTTTTATCTACGGCTGGCTTTACAAACTTCGCTTCAGGGTCGTAGCCCAACTGGCGGTCGGTGTACACTTTTTGCATGAACATACCCACGGTTGGCAATGCTGCCGCACCGCCGTAGCCGGCGGCCGAACTGCTAGGAAAGTGGATCCAGTTTTCATCGCATCCTACCCAGGTGCCTACCAGTAGTTCGGGGGTATAGGCCATAAACCAGGCATCGGTATTGTTGTTTGTAGTGCCTGTTTTAGCGCCTATTTCGGCACGCACTCCATACGCATTCATACGGGTGGCCGTACCAAATTTGGTAGCCCCATTCATCATTTTGCACATGGTGTAGGCTGTCACCTCACTTATTACCTCCTTTATCTGAGGGGTTACGTTCACAATCACGTTTCCATTGCGGTCTTCTATGCGGCTGATGAACTGCGGCTTGGTATTAAAGCCGCGGCCCGGAAACATGGTATACATCCACATCATTTCGAACAGGCTCAGGTCGCAGCTGCCCAGCGCAAGCGATGGGTAGGCTTCGAGTTGGGTTTGCAGCTGGCAGCGTTTCAAAAAGTCGACAAACCGCTGTGGACCCACTTGCTTCATCAGGTAAGCGGCGGCACCATTCAGCGATTTGGCAATAGCCACCGCCATGGGAGGGCTGCCACCGCTGGCACCTTTGCCGGTAGCCGGCACCAGGCCATACCCCGGAAAGTTTTGTGGCACATTTTGCAGCGGTGTTTCAGGCGTAAAGCCTGCCTCTTCAATGGCCTGGCAATACAGCATGGGCTTGATGGTAGAACCTACCTGCCGTTTAATATTGAGCCCGGCATGATCTATTTTAAATGTTTTGTAGTCAATACCGCCGACCCATGCTTTCACAAAACCCGTTTGTGGCTCCATGGCCATGAAACCACTTTGCAAAAGCGTTTTCAGATAGCGAATGCTATCCAGCGGTGTCATGGTGGTATCGGTTTCCCGCTTGGCATTCCATGCAAAGATTTTCATCGGCACTTTCTTTTCAAACGTGGCCCGGTTTTCTTCATCCGATAGTCCGTCTTCTTTCTGCTGGCGCCAGCGGTCGCTTTGCTTCACAAACTTTTCCAGCTCTTTTTTGCGGCCCTCAAATACGCTTCCACTTTTGATGTGCTGAAACCCGTTGAAGATGCGCTGCTGTGCCGCAATATTTTTTGCCAAAGCCTCTTCGGCGTAGCGCTGCATTTGCGGGTTGATGGTGGTATAAATTTTCAAACCATCGCGATAGATATCGTATTTGTCTCCGTTGGGCTTGGTCAGATCTTTCAGCAGGCGGCGCACCTCTTCCTTTACCACATTTTCACGGAAGTAGGGCGCTATGCCCGCACTGGCATCCATTTTTTTATAGTTCAACTTGATAGGCTCCCGCTTGTACATGTTGGCCTCAGCTTCGGTCAAAAAACTGTTGCGCACCATTTGATCGAGTACAGTATTGCGGCGGTCGAGGGCTGCTTTGGGGTTGCGTCGGGGGTTATAGGTGGTGTTAGCTTTCAGCATGCCCACCAGCACCGCTGCCTCGTTCAGGCTCAGCCGGTCGGGTTCTTTCTGAAAAAAAGTGCGGGCTGCATTGCGAATGCCGTATACATTGTCGCCAAAGGCCACAGTGTTGAGGTAATAAGTAATGATTTCATCCTTGGTGAAATTGCGTTCCAACTTCACTGCTATGATCCATTCTTTGAGCTTTTGAATGCCGCGGCTGAGCGGATTGCCAGCCCGCTGGCCGCCAAAAAGATTGAGGGCCAACTGCTGCGAAATAGTAGAGGCGCCGCCCGCCGGACTAAAAGTAACCACTCCTTTTACAGCTCGCAGTACGCTTTTGCCATCTATACCGCTGTGCTCGTAAAAGCGTTCATCTTCAGTAGCCACCAGCGCCTTTACTACAAAAGGTGAAATGTCTTTGTAGGTCACCGGGCTCCGATCTTCCAGATAAAATTTGCCCATGGGGGTGCCATCATCGGCGTACACCTCACTGGCCAAAGAGGCCGATGGGTTTTGCAGGTCTTCTATACTTGGCATTTTGCCCAGCAACCCAAAATTGGTAGCTACAAACAGCAAAATGACGAGCAGCAGACCACCAAGGGTGGTTTTCCAGAGTATTCTTACGGCACGTGTCATAGAAAGCTCAAAAGTAGTAGGAACGATACAGTTGCAGATTTCGGAAGAAAAACGCACACCAGCAAAGCAGGCTGGCGGCTTTTAACAGCTTTGGTACCATTAGCGTGATGGTTGGCCATACCGGTCGTATTCGCGGCTCATTTGCAGGCGGCCATCTTCGCCAAACTGGCGCCACACGCCTGTGCGTACACCGCTGGTAAACCTGCCATCTTCCCGCACCCGGCCATCGCTGTAGTAGTAACGGGCGGCGCCATCGGGCTTGCCCTGCTGGTTAAACTGCAGTTTGAAAATGCGTTGTCCATTGGGGTAAAACGCCACCGAATCTACGAGGCGGTTATTTTCCACCTCGGTCATCATCAGTATTTTGCCAGTGGCGTCTTTCCAAAGTGTAATGGTCTTTTGCCCCCCTCCAATACGGTGTTCAAAGCCGCCTACTATTCCTAACAATTGCCGTTGGGGGCCGGCGGCTAGTAGCAGCGTGGTATCGGCCTGCCGTGCTATGTTGCCCACCAGGCTGGTATCAATGATTTCTACTTCCACATCGCTGGTGGCCGGCTGGCAGCCTGCTACCACGGCGCATAGGGCCACTACCACAAATGAATTCACACGCATAGAGGGTTTGATCAGAATTTACCAGGGAATGTTTGCTTCAGTACCTGCTCATACAGCTCCAGGTTGGGGTCTTGCTGCAGCTGGGTGAGTATATCCTCGCTTATCAAAATAAAACGGTACTTGGAAGCATCAAGCCAGCTTAGCATGTTTTTGGGCGCTATTTGTTTCAGGTATTCAATGTAGCTGTAGGCGGTGCTGGCATCGGTCAGCCTGGGCGATCGTAGCAGCATCAACCAAAGCTTGTCACGCAGCTTTTTCTTTTCGGCGGTTACTCCATTTACAGCAGGTGAGTTGCGCAGCGGGCTATTGCCTATCGAGTATTGTACTTCGTTTACGTAAGCCGGATCAATGTTTTCCAATACCAGTGCCACTATCTGGGGGGTAGCCGGCTTTATTTCGTACGGCGATTTGGCTGTGGGCGCCGCTGTAACTATTTGCTTGGGCAGGCTGTCCACCGGCTTTTTCGGTGCTATGTTTTCCAGTTTGGGACTGGCTACCGGTTGCTGTACCACCGTTTGCTGCCGGGGGGCAGGGGTGGCATTGTTTACCGTTACCATGTACTTGTCATCGTCCTCTTCGCGGGTCACTTCCAGTTGGGTCAGGTATTCTTCTATTTCTTTCCGGCGGGGCAGCACTTCTTTCACCAGTTTGGCCTTGGCCGCCAGCGGATGGTCGCCAAAACGGTTGATAATGGCATCCAGATTGACCGTAGCCAGCGAGTCTTGCTTGGCCTGCAGGTAGTACACCGTTTCTATGTACAGCAGTTGCGGAGTCCAGTACTCGCCGCCACCAAAAGCCGAGTCGGTTTGCCGCTTCAGTTGCTGTGCCTTGCTAAACTCGCCTTGTAAAAAAAGGCTGGCTACCTGTTGGTAGGCTTGTGTGGCTTTGGCCTCGGCGGCCGTATTGCCGGCTTTGGTAGCCTTGTCGGGCGCCGCACCTGCGGTCAGCTGTGCCAGCTTTTTGCGGGCTGCGGCAGCATTGGCAGCATCGCCTGCTTTGGTATAGCAGTGGATCAGGTGAAAAATGGTTTGCTCTGCCAGCTTGCCCGTATCCTGCCTGTTCAGTACTTCTTCAAATAGCCGGATGGCTTCCGGATAATCTTCAATTTGCTCATGCACGGCCACAGCTTTTTGGTACAAGGCATTGGTAATGCGTTTGTTGGCTTTTAGCTGCCGCTCCTCACTGATGGGCAGACGGCTGTACAGGTTGTCGAACGAGATATCAGAGGTGTCAAACTTTTCAGCCTCTTGTTCGGTCAGCGCAGTGGCTGCAGGTGTGTCGGCAGCGCCGCCGCCGGCAGTCGCCTGTTTTGCCCTGCCGGCACTTAGCGAAATAGAAGCCAGGCGGCGCCAGTTGTCGGTATTGGGCCGGTCGCCCCACTTTTCGCGGAAAGCATTGAAACCATTGGCCCGCCGGTTGGCATCATAGAAGTAAAAGGTGCCCTGTGCATTGCCAAACACATCGGCACCGGGGGTAGTAGCCTGGGCACTGCTGCCCCCATTGCTGGCTGCCAGCTCCTCTTTCAGTCCTTTCGCTTTTCGCAATTGTTTGGCCACGGCCCGCACGGCATTGCTCCTGGCAGGCTCGTCCAGCCTGGCCAGCCGCAGCAGGCTGTCTTGCAGCTGCAGCACCACATCGGCCTCGTATACGGCCTTGGTACCAGGTCGGCGCTTTTCGGCCAGGGCCGAGTCGGGGCGCTTCAGCAGCGTCAGGTTAGCACTGTCGTAGGGCAGGGCGGCTTCGCCGTAGCGCTTGGCCGCATACTGTACCTGCCCCAGCGTAAAAAAGCTTTGGCTTCGCTGCTGCTTATTATCCGTATTAAAGCGGATGCTTTGGGCCAGGTAGTCGGCAGCCGGAGCATAGCCCTGCCGTTCCATTTCAAACAGGGCTGCTGCGTAGTAAATGATATCGCGGTAGTTGCGGTAGCTGTCTTTGCGGGCCAGGCTTTTCAGGTCGGCTATGTTCTGATCAATGATGCCGGGGTCTTCGCTTTTGCGCAGGCGGATCATGTTCAGCCGGGCGTAAATGTCCATGATCGGATCGATGGCCGACTTGCTGCTCTTTTCGAAAGCGGCTGAGGCATCTTTAGGCCGGCCTGCCAGCTGGTATAGCTGACCCGCCAAAAAGTAGCGGCGGGCCTTGTCATTCATGCCAGTGGCCAGTTCCATGCTTCGCTCCAGGTTTACAGCGGCGCTGTCATACTCTTCGGTGCGGTAGTACAGGTAGGCGGCGGCATCGTCCAACTCGGGCCGCAGCCGGGCTGGAAAAATAGGATCATTGCGCAGGGTGCTTAGCAGCGAAGACGCGTCAATGTAGTTGCTTTGCTCCGTCAGGGTTCTGATCATCCACACAAAGCTTTCATTGCGGCTGGGTGGTCGGCTGAGCATTTTGCGGGCCAGTCCGCTTTTTTCGCGGCTCGATACCGATAGCGCATTGCTGCCTTCTACCGAATTGCTGCCGATGGGCTGGTCGTAGCCGTCTTTCTCTTTGGGGGCGTATGAAAAGTTGAGGAACTGAAAGGCCATCAGGGCCGAGTCGTAATGCTGGCGGTGCAAATAGGTTTTGCCCAGCAGCAGGTAGAGGTTGTCTATCCAATCGTTTCGCAGATCATGCAGCAAAATGCCACTGGTGACGCTGGTGATGATGGAGTCGAGGTCGCCGTTTTTGCTGGTAGCCTCCAGGCTATAGGGGTAATAGGACAGCAGCTCGGTAAAATCGTCTTTCTGTGCTTCGGTGGCATTGCTGATGATGGTCTTCAGCTTCTCATTGGCATTGAAGTAGTAATTGTAGTGCGTGTAGGTGTTCTGAAAGAACCGGCGTACCACTGTAAACTTTTTTTCGGCGCTTTTCTCCGACCCCAGTTTCCGCTCTTCAAACTGCTTCGGCTTTTTCATGTTAAACTCCAGCTTGGGCTGTGCCTGAGCGGGTACCAGGGCTGCCAGCAGTACCACTAAAACAAGGGCAAAACGATGAACTATATGAAATGCAGAAATAGGCATGAAGGCTGCGAAAGAAATCATCAATGGGTTGTCAAATCAAAGAACGGCAAAATGGGCGGCCCTGCCAAAAGACAGCCCGATGGGCGATGGCGGCCAAAAGCTGGCCAAAATGTTGCTGAAGTGCGGGCAAGCTGCTAATATTGGCGGGTGCTGCATGACACTTAAAACGAAGATTGGATGGAAACATTGCGAAAGCCATCGGTAGCCCGGCGCCTGCGCAACCGGTACCGGCTGCTCATCATGAATGATGACACGTTTGAAGAGGTGATCACCTTCAAACTGACGCGGCTGAGCGTGTATACCCTTATGAGCACGATATTTGTAGTGCTGGTGGGGCTCACCATCGCCGTTCTTTCGTTTACCAACCTGCGGTTTTTGATACCGGGGTATGGCAAACAAAGCTCGCTGCAGGAGCTGCGCATGCTAAAGGTGCGTACCGACAGCCTGGAAAAGGCGATGGCCAACCAGCAACAATACCTGAACGACCTGCAGAAAGTACTGAAGGGCGATGCCGCCACCCTGCAGCGAGACACAGCCTTACTCAAACCCCTGCCGCCCACCGAAGAAATAACGGACTAAAACCGCCCTCCGGGGCCTAAGCAGGCATTTGCATGTTTCAAAAAAAGAATCAACACGAACAGTTGCCCGGCAGCGATGCTACTACCATTTTGGCAGCTGGTACCCGGGCCACCGGCGATTTTGAATGCGCCAACCACCTGCGGATAGACGGGCAGGTAAAGGGCCACATCAGCTGCGATAGCAAGCTGGTGATAGGCCAAACCGGACTGGTAGACGGTAGCATTGTGTGCGCCAATGCCGATATAGCCGGCCGGCTAGACGGCGATATTACAGTACATGAGTCGCTGGTGCTAAGGCAGGGGGCCGTGGTCAATGGCAATATCATCGCCAATATGCTACAGATGGAAGCCGGCGTGGTATTCAATGGGCAGTGCCGCATGCAGGCCGCCGGCAGTGCAGCAGCAGCTACCAAACCTTCTGTGAATGGCAAAAAAGCCGCTACCCGCGAAGCGGCCACAGCCAATGTCTGATTCCTCCCGCCAGCCATCGTCATCATCATCGCCGCCGCAGGGCTGGCTTCGCTACGCAGGCCTGGCCGGCCAGTTTTTGGGCATCATTGGCCTTGGGCTTTGGCTGGGTCGCTGGCTCGATGGCAGGATAGGCTGGCAAGGCCCGTGGCTTACGCTGGGGCTGCCGCTGCTGCTGCTGGTAGGCCTGCTGGTGCAGCTGGTGCGAGAAACTGGTAGTAAAAACTAAGCTGCCGGCCGCTACAGCTGTTTTATTTTCGCCCCTGTATGAAAAGAACGCTTATAGCGCTGTCCGTGCTTTTTTTGGTGGTCACTGTTTCGCTGTTGCTGGCCGAAGGCGCCCTGAGTGCCAAAGGGGTGGCCGTGGAAGTAGTGCTGGCGGGTAACACGTTGCTTTATGCCCTGTCGATAGTAGTATACCGCTTGTATAGCGGCGCCATGGGGCAGCAGCGGGCTACCGGCTTTGTGCGGCAAGTGTATGCTGGCTTTATGCTTAAGTTTTTTGTGCTGGTAGCAGCCGCTGTCGGGTATTTCTATTTCGCTAAGTCGGTCAA
>JALOMC010000299.1 GCA_025455665.1 Chitinophagaceae bacterium
ATGCCCGGCTGCACAGCCGTATACCGCTCAGCGAAGAGGCATTTAAGAGGTGGGCAGGCCTGATGATGAATACGATCGATGAAATGTTTGCAGGCGAGAAAGCGAACCTGATGAAGCGCAGGGCAGACAGTATTGCCGCTGTGATGCGCATCAAAATACTTGGCGGGCAGGTATGAGTAGTGCGCTGGTGGGTAGCAAAAGCAGCTGGTAGCGCCAGCTGCTTTTTGCTGCTACGGGTTGTGTTATTTTGACGGTTGCAGCAGTACCGCCTCAATGACGTACATCATACCATTGCTGGCTGAAATACTGGCCACTACTGGCTGGTTGTTTACCAGTATTTGCTCGCCCTTTCTGGAGATCTTTATTTTCCCGCCATACACCATGTCGTATTCCATGCCGTCTTGTAGCAGTGCTCCTTGCAGTACGCCCACATAGGTATGATACCCCAGTATGTTTTCAAGATCGGCTTTCTTCTCCGGCTTCAAGAGGCTCTCTACAGTGCCGACCGGTAGTTTGTCAAAAGCTGCATTGGTGGGTGCAAACACTGTAAAGGGCCCCGCATTACTCAGCGCATCTACCAGCCCGGCCGCTTTTACGGCTGCTACCAGGGTGCTGTGGTCTTTGCTGCCCATGGCTACTTGTACAATGTTTGGGTTCGATACATCATCTTTTACGCCCGATTGGCCGGCTTGTTGTTCGGTACTGGCCACTGTAGCGGCTCCCGACTGATTGCTTGGCTGCTGCTGGCACCCTGCCATGACCCATGTTGCAAACGCAACGGGTAGCAAATACGAATGTTTCATGTGATGTTTGTTGATTTCATCAAAGCTATCGGCGTTCAGGGTGGCGCTATTATGATTAGGGTCATAACGGCTGCCTGAGCGCCTTGTGGTGCTGGATTATAAGTATGATAATTAAAAGCGTGATGGCCACACCCACGACCAGCAGCCATACATTGATGATGGGAAAATGCCAATAGCGGATACTGGTGATAGCCTGAATGCCCAACAGGCACTGGTTGATAAAAATAAATGTGATCAGCCACGGCCATATGCGGGGCCAATACGCCGCTGCTGCGAACTGGCTGCGCAGCAACAGCATGAGTACAGAAGACGAAAGAATGCACAACAGTACCAGATGGAGGTAGGCAATAACGACGGGTCGAAACCCAAAAGCGAACTGGCTGATGGCTGGTACCACACTCAAAAGCTGCAACAGCAGTTTGGCCAGGATGGCCGTGAGTATGCCGTACAAAATAGCACGGGTATGCAATGGAAGAGCGGCCTGCCGGTGGATGGCTTTTAGCCCCTGGCTGGCAAGTGGTACTGCGGCTGCCGTTTGTAACGCGATGGCCATAATGGGCAGGGCATAAGCAATGGCCGGTTGGCGTAGCCAAAGGATGCTCAGTGTGTAGCCGGGGGCCACGCTTATTAGCAGCAGTTTTACGGCCGTTTGAGTGCGCTGGCTGGCGCCGGCCGGCAGCACAATTGGCAGCACAAGGGCGAGCAATGCACTAAAAAACCAACCGTTGTACTGAAAGTGTAAGTACCAGTATAGCGAGGCCAAGTACAAAGCCTGTGAATGCGGTATCCAAACCTTGCTGATGGCAAGCCCAATGGTACCAAGCGCCGACAGCAGCAGGTATAAAAATGCTCCGCGCCAACTGAAACACTCCAGCCAACTGAGTGAGCCAACCTCGGGCCAAAGCAGTACGACCAGGCGTATTTGGCAAATGAACGCAAGGGAGGAAAGCACAATAGCCGGAAGCCGGTAGCCGTAGATGAGAAAGACGACAAACATGAGCAGGCCGAGCGCCCAATGCAGCAGCAGCCAGGCCTGCAGGCGATGCACTTGTTGCGGTGCCAGCCAATGCTGCAGGCGGTGCAGCAGCAGTACAAACAGGCTTTGACTCATCCAGCTGATAAAGGCGAGGTGCGAGTGCGCATACTGCATGTTTTTCTGTGGCATCCATGGCAGCGGAAACGCCATTTTGTATCGCATCAATGTACCTGCCAGCGCTACCAGCAAAAAGCTAAACAGAAGGAGACGGACCCAGCTGCCGATTGAAAACTTGTACATAAGCGTGAAACGACGCGGCAAACTATTGCCACACCATTTGCTGGCTTATGCTTACAGTCATAAAGCGGGCTGCTACTTACACATAAAATAGCTTACGGTTTTCAATCAGCAGCCGGCCTTCTTCGTGCAGGCGGCGTGTTACCCTGATCACCGTTTCTACCCGCAATCCCAGCAGGTCGGCTATTTGCTGTCGTGTAAGATTGATGAGACCGCAACCTGTGCAGATATGCTTTTGCTCTTGCTTGAGGTAATTGAGCAGCATGCAAATGCTGCCTTCGGGGGTGGCCTGCGACACAGCTTGCAACAACATGAACTTAAAACGCAACCGCTCTGCCATTTTTCGGTTCAGTGCCATGTGCATGTCGTAGTCTTCTTTCAGCAGCTCTAGAAAAAGCTCCTTCGGTAGCCGCAATACAAGGCTTTGTTGCATGGCTACCGCTCCGGCTGCGTAGGGCTTATCGTCAAACAGCGGAAGTTCGCCAAAGCTTTCGCCGGGCACTATAATTGCCTGGATGATTTCTTTTCCCAGGTCATCCACGTTGTGCCAAACCACTGTGCCCGATACCAATTGGTGGTAGTAGCGGCAGTATGCCCCTTCCTTGAAAATGATTTCCCCTTTCTTATACGATTGATAGGTAGCCCCCATCGACAATAAAAGGTCGATGCTGGCCAAAGGAGACTGCTCCTTCAGAACTGGCTGCTGTGTGCTGGCAATGGTAATCGGCATGTCCGTTTGCTGGCATGAAAGTAAACGGTGCCAGCCGGGCCAAACCTGACCTATATCAGCCCCGAAAACCAAACTGTAACCGCGCCGAATACATCAGCACCCATTTGCCGGAAAGTAAAAACCCCGCCTGCTTTCGCAAACGGGGTTTTGTATGAAATCGTCGGAACTTTCCAGTCTTTCGGTCTTCCCGACTTCCGGTCTTCCTGACTTCCGGTCTTCTTAGTAGTCCATGCCACCCATACCCGGATGACCGCCACCAGCAGGGGCTGCAGCCTTCGGCTCGGGCTTGTCGGCTACCACAGCTTCGGTAGTCAGCAGCATACCGGCAATAGAAGCGGCATTTTCCAGGGCTACACGGCTCACTTTGGTCGGGTCAATTACACCAGCCTTGAACAGGTTTTCGTAAGTCTCAGTGCGGGCATTGAAACCAAAGTCGCCTTTGCCTTCGCGGATCTTTTGCACCACGATCGAACCGTCGATGCCGGCGTTGGCAGTGAGGGTGCGGATGGGCTCTTCCAGCGCACGGCGTACAATCTGCATACCAGTTTGCTCGTCGGCAATCTGGCCTTTTACTTTAGCGTCCAGGCTTTCGAGGGCACGGATGTAAGCCACACCACCACCGGGCACGATGCCTTCTTCTACGGCAGCACGGGTAGCATGCAGGGCGTCGTCTACGCGGTCTTTCTTTTCCTTCATTTCTACTTCGGTAGCAGCGCCTACGTACAGTACAGCTACACCACCGCTCAGCTTGGCCAGGCGCTCCTGCAGCTTTTCACGGTCGTAGTCAGAAGTAGTGGTTTCAATCTGAGCCTTG
>JALOMC010000029.1 GCA_025455665.1 Chitinophagaceae bacterium
TTGCGCATCGTCAGCCACATGGCAAAACGGCTCAAAATCATCGAGATGCGTAAAGCGTGTTGTCACAACAGGCAAGCCAGCCATCAGGTATTCATTGATTTTGAGCGGATAAATAGCTTTTGTGAATCCAGTTTTTGCAAAAGGAATGATTCCGACATCGAACGAGGCAAGTATCTGCGGAAGCGACTCAGGCGGAACCGAAGGTGTCCAGCTGACGTTGGGCAATGCTTGAATAGGTCGAAAGGAATCCTGATCGATCAATCGGCCGGTAAAACTGAATTGCCAATCGGGCAATGCTTTTACTACTGCCAGTAAAAGTTCATAATCTACCCTGTTGTCAAGCGAGCCTATGAATCCGATCTGGCGTCGGCCTATTACCGGGTTTGGCTGAAATGCTTGCCCGAAAATGCTCGTATTCACACCGTTCTTCATCAGAAAAATACGATGGCAATACGGCCGCTTATCCTCCATCAGTTGCGCTGAACTTACCAACACAGCATCTGCCTTTTGCATTAACTGTTTTTCGAGCCTGCCGCCATGCTTGCTTATCCACGCTGCATGGCTTATCTCATCGTAGCAATAATACATTGTCGCTTTCTCTTGCAAGTGGCCCACTAATTGCAGGCCCGCGTATGGATTAAAAGCCACCATCAGCACCGGCGGCTGTTGTGCATCCAGGCGCAACAGTGCAGCTTTCACCGACTTTCGGAAAAAGAAAGCATTCAACTTTGTGAGGGCCCGAAACAGCAGCCCATCATTCAAAAACTGAACAGGCCACTGAGGTGGAGCATAAAACCGGTAGACAGCACCACCAGGGTTTTGCTGCACTTGTTGCAACCTGCTTTTTACTCCCAGCAAGCGCCAAAGCGGCACTTTCTTCCGCTTGATGAATTCAGTAATGATGTCCTTCAACGTATAGGGAGGGTCCACATACAGCACCGTGTTGGTTCTGCCCAGCACCTTTACAACTTCCACGGTCGATTTGGCATAGTCGCCCGACCAGGCAGCATTGGCCACGCAAACGATCAGTTGATCTTTAAAAACGGACATGCCGGGAAAGATAGTACAACTACCCTTTCCCGGCATGCAGCAGATAGCAAGTGCCGTCGTTTATTGTTGCTTTAGCAGCCTTACCACACTACTACCAGCACGACCTGTTAACTGCAGAAAATAAATACCTGGCTTCAACTGGCTAAAATCGACAGAGGAAGTGACCTGGCCACCGGCCTGTACTACTTGCTGCTCGGTGCTTAGTACGCTACCAATGGCGTTTGAAAGCCGGAGATGGACCGGACCGCCACGCCATGCCGAACCAAGGCGAAGGCTGACACGGCTACCTACCACCGGGTTAGGCGATGCTACTATCGTAGTTCCATCCAACCAACCGTTTTCAGTTGTAGCTGCAAGTTCATCAGCGCCGGCACCTGGGTACGACAGCAGCGGAGACGACACAACCGGGGCGGTTGTATTGGCCGGAGCCGTTTCGGTAATGGTGAAGCCATTGATGTAGTTGAATGTATTCACCCGGTTGATACCAATGACCAATTGCCCATTGACAGGCGCCACATTACTGAAGCTTGCTGCCACTGTTTTATTGTTGTCGGTGCCAACCGTGACAGACTGTGTGCCAATACTGAACCGGGTGCTGTTGGCGTTGGTGGTAGTGGCCGTGCGGCCTGCAAACAGCGAGATATCGTACCGTGCCGCATTATTCAATCCACTCAGTGTAATGGACCGATTGATGGTGGCATGCGAAGTGTAACGCCAAACCGCCGTAGGAATACCGGTACCGCCATATCCTGCGCCATTGTCTGACACGGCCTGTGTAAAGCTTAGCAACGCGGCAATGGTCGATAGATTGCCATCAGCATACCGCAGGGCACCAGAGCTCAGGTTGTAAAGACCGGAACCGCCTACATTCCAGTTGTTCCATCCGCCTGAAGACTGCGGATTTGCACCGCCAAACAAGTTTACAAGGATCTGTCGGGTGACCGAAGTAGGCTGCGCATTTACTGTTACCTGCAGCGTATCAAAAGCAACCGCACTGCTATCATCGGTCACACCTAATCTGAAACGATACACGCCTTCCGCTAATCCACTCACGGTGGTCTGTGCAGCCGTCGGCGTACCAATGCTGAAGGAGGTCGGCCCGCTTACATACTCCCACAAGTAGCCTACAATAGTGCCATCAGCGTCAGCCGATGCGTTGCCATTCAGTGTAACGGTGCTTGTTGGCAGCGTTATCGCCTGATCAATACCAGCCCTTGCTATGGGTGGGTTGTTCAAAGCAGACAACACATCCACCGCTATGGTATCCCGGCGCTCTGCCCCAAAATTGTCGGTGGCCCGCAACACGAACACATACCTGCCAGCCTGAGTCAATCCATTGACGGCCGTACCCAGGTTTCCGGCATTTACAATCACCGGTACCACCGGACCACTTAAAAATAGCCAGGACGTACTGACGATTGTGCCATCGGCATCTGTAGCAGTGCCAGTAAGCGTAGTGGCACTAACGGGCAAACGAATACTTTGATCCACTCCTGCATTTACCGTCGGCAACTGGTTGCCAGCCACACAAAGCTGATCAAGTATTCGTGCCGCTACTACCCGACGGTAAAACAAGTGGTGCCCAAAATCATTTACGTGCACGTTGTCTACATTATACACATCAATGATCGAACCGTCTTCATTGCCAATACCCGTCCAGAAATCGATTGCCCGGCTACCGAAGCGTTGTAGCAGCCAATCTCGCATCGTTACCAATTGCTGGCGAGGCGTGGGGCTAAGCGAAGAACGGGGCTGTGTAGTGGTCACCCACATGGGTACACCCGCAGCTGTGGCAATGCTGTCGGCTCTGTTCCAGTTGGCTTGCTGTTCTTCCAGTGTAAAATTCGATGCCGCATCGTTGCTGGGAAGATTGACAATAATGGCATCAGGCGTCAGTTCAAGTGCACGGGTTATGTTTCGTACCGGATCTGGAAGCGGCCTTCCTTCTGGCGGAATAAAGCCGGTGGGACAAAGTATCTGGTAGGTGTTTTTGCTCAGCTGCCCCAGATTAATCACTTCATTGGCAGGATTCTTTCCAACAAGATAGGTTCGGAACTTAGCTACCCATGAGCTATCAATCACGCTGGCACCGGTGCCGAATGTTGTAGACGAACCCAGCACAACAATGCGTACTGCCTGTCCGCAATTAATAGAATCTGCCACTGCCGGAGGCAAAAAATAATCGATGATTACATGTACACGAAGTGTATCCTCAGTTTCAAGGCCGGTATTATCCCGCACAGTCAATATAAAGCTGTACTCGCCCTCCAGCAGGTTACTCACGCCAGTGCTCACAGCTGTGGGTGTAGTCAAAATGGTTTCAGTAGGCCCAAAGTCCTGGCGCCAGTTGTAACTCACAATCGAACCATCCGGATCAAACGAGCCAATCCCGCTCAGCTGAGTGGTACTAACCGGCACATACACAGTGATGTCATTTCCGGCCCTTGCTACCGGCGGCTGCGGTAAGGTGCCACTCACCACTATTCGAACAGTATCGAAGCCGGACACTCCATTATTATCTGTAACACGGAGCTGAAAATCGTACACACCGGCTACCAGCCCGCTGAGCGTGGGCGTAGCGGTCAAACCATTGGTGATAATGAAACTCTCCGGACCTGCTATTTTATTCCATTCAAATGTAGCAATGGTCCCATCAGCATCACTGGAAGCGCTACCGTTAAGGTTGGCAGTGTTATTGGGCAAAGTAATAGTCTGATCATTGCCGGCCCGAGCCACAGGCGCCTGGTTGCCCGGCGGCGGTGGCACCGTTTCAGTCAGTACAAAGCCATTGATGTAGTTGAAGGTGTTCACTTTGTTAATAGACACCACCAGTTGACCGTTGGTCGGCCGGAGGTTTTCCAATAGCGCCGCATTGGTTCTGTTATTATCGGTACCGACGGTTACATTTTGTGTACCAACTGCAAAACGCGTACTGTTGGCATTGGTAGTGGTGGCGCGGCGGCTGGCAAACAATGCAAGGCTATACGTGGCATTGTTGTTCAGGCCACGAATGGTGATAGTACGATTGATGGTAGCATGCGATGTGTACCTTAACACGCCGGGCGGACACATGGTGCCGCCGTAGTCGGCACCGTTATCAGAAATGGCCTGCGTAAAGCTGAGTACCGCTGTGATGCCCGACGCAGCACCATTGTCGTACTGCAGGGCTGGCGACGTCAGGTTAGAAAGACCCGAACCATTGATGTTCCAGTTGTTCCATCCGCCAGTCGTTTGCGGGTTGGCTCCGCCAAACAAATTAACTCTTACAAATCGGGTGCTGGCGGTAGGAATCGGATTGACCTGCACACTGATCAGATCAGTACCTGTTGCGCTACTGTCGTCCTGTACAGTCAGTCGGAATACATAGGTGCCCTGCACCAGATTATTTACAAAGGTCTGCACAGCCTGCGCATTGGTGATGGTGGCACCTGCCGGTCCACTTACATACTCCCACAAATAGCTTACCAGTTCACCATCTGCATCAGATGATGCACCAGCATTCAGCATGACAGTATTGGTAGGCAGCGCCACCGTTTGGTCAGGCCCGGCATTAGCTACCGGCGCTATATTAGGATTCGGATTGTTTACAATCACCTGGCGGGTATCAGTCTGCTGTCCGCCTTCATTGTCAGTTACCCGCAGCTCAAATACATAGGTACCTTTTTTCAGCCCTGTTACCTGTGTTACGGCAGCTGCCGGGTTGGCAATGTTGAAAGAAACAGGGCCACTCACCAACCGCCAGTTGTATTGCTCAATGCTGCCGTCGGCATCGTTTGATTGTGTGCCATCCAGCGTTATTGTATTCAAAGGCAAATCTATCGTCAGATCACTTCCCGCATTGGCCACCGGCAGCACATTCGGCAGAGGGTTTACCACCGTTACCTGCACTGTATCTCGCCCCACCTGCCCCGTATTATCGGTTACGGCCAATTCTATTTGGTAAACACCTGCTACCAAACCGCCCACACTGGTTGTACTACCGGCCGGAGTACCTATCACAGCAGGCGTAGGGCCGGCTATCTTTCGCCAGGCATATGATAATGAACCATTCTCGGGGTCGGAAGATGTGGCGCCGGAAAGACTGACCGAATTGGCTGGCAGCGTGATGCTTTGGTTAGCACCGGCACGTGCAATGGGCGGGAAGTTGCGCCGGTACTGCAGCATCCATTCGTAAATGTTGCGCCCTCCTACCCGATAGGTCGGCTTGCAAACAAACGTATCGGTTTGATTGTGAGTAATGTTATTGAACCGGGTAATGATAGCAGGTATACCAGGATTAAAACTGTTGACTTTGTTCACGAAATCCTGCGACCAGCGCACTGGTGCATTAACATCATTGTTGCTATGCAAGGCCCATACAGCAGTTGGAGCGGCCGCCAAAAAGTTGGCACCAGCATCAGTGTAGGGGTTGATATAGCTGGCCACAGGTACCATCGCCGCTACCTTCAGGGCGGCAGCCTGCGAAGAAGTTGCATACTTGATCACATGGTTGCCCCCAATAGAGTAACCCATGAGATACACCCTGTTAGGATCGGCTTTGTAGTTGGCCAATACATAATTGATAATGCCATCCACATGGGCCGGTGTAGCAGCAGAACGAAGCTGTGGGCTGATCACGATGAATGAAGTCGTTTCACCATTGACAGTGAACGTGGCCGGAAACTGTCCACGATTGATGTAGAATGCTGCTTGCTCTCGCAGTACCCTGTTGAGATCGGTAGCAGAGCCGGTGCCATAACTGCCTGCGCCGTGAAATGCAATGATTACCGGAAACTTCCCGGTAGCGGCAGCATATCCTACCGGCAAATACTCGTAGAAGCCTCCACAATTAGAGTTGACATTGATAGTACGCGGTGTGTGCGATTGGCCATATAAGCTGCCAGCAAAAAAGCCAAGGCACACAAAGCTGGAAAGAATTCGGAGTAGCCGAAGATTCTTCATGTGAAAGGGGTGTTAGAGGTTCTGAACAGTACACTGCCGCTCAAAGGCTTTCAGCGACAGGTGAAAGTACAGTGAAACACCCGAAAAAAGTACCTGGTTTAAAACGGGGTCGATGCGTTTTTTTTTAAATGGATAAGTGTTCAACCATCAATTATCACCTGGGCAATGTCAACTCGTACAGCGGAAATGTATCTGCAGCTGCATGGTACTTCTTGATCCTATTTCCGTTGGCAGCTTGCCAGGCCAGCCAGGCCAGCCAACTGCTTTCATGCCGATGGCGCAGCGCCGCTCCGGGTTGCATAAAGTCGGCCAGAAGCCATACCCTGCCGCCGGCAGCCAGTACACTATCTGCCGCGGCTATGCTTTCGGCAAAGGCCTGCTCGGGCACACCAATAGTAGCCGGCGAGTAGTACCGTAGGTAACCCAGCGTGTTTGAGCTGCCAAACGACAACACATAATCTTGCCGGTGCGCCCGGGCCAATACGGGTGCAGCAATGGCCTGGCTATAATCGCCATCTGCCCGCTTCACCATCAGGTAGCCGCCTATAAAGTTGGTAACGAATAAACAAGTGACCGCTGCCCACAGCACAACCGTGCCCCGCTTACCATGCCCCGCATCCATGGGCTGAAACAACAAGGATAACAGGGCCACCAGCGCCGGCACTACCAGCAGCCATGGCTCAATTCCGTCGGCATCCAAAAAGCTGATGACCATGCCATATAGCAGCACCCAACCTGCAAAAAAACGCCATGCAGTATGCATGCTGCGGCGCCGGCGCCACGCCTGCACAATGGCATACAGCATGCACACCGTTAGTCCAAGCAAGCTGGCAGCGGCCAGCACCGCCTTCACCGGGTGGTGCTGTGCCAGGTATACCTCCTCTTCTATGCCATTAAATGGAAACCACTGAGCAATCTGCTGGCCGGCCGCAGGCAATCCGTACACAAACACCGACGAAACAACATTGGCTCCCAATAGCAACCAGCTCTTTAAAGGGTTGCCCAAACCACGATTGGTACCCTCCATGGCAAATGACCAAAACGAATCATGGGTAGTCTGCCCTTGGTAGCAGGCGAAGTAACCAAGCCCCACAACGAGGCAGGCTGCAACAGCGTAGGCCAGCAGCAGGCGCTTGTGCGCAGCAAACAGCAGGATGTATGCCGCAAAACTGAGACCGCTGATCAGCACCAGCGGCTTGTACAGCAGCACAATAGCCCCACCCAGCACCCCAAGCAGGCACCAGCGGCCTATGCCGGCTGCTGGCAATGCCAGCAGTTGTAGCGCCTGCCGTGTCCATACTACAGCACACAAAATGGCCAGCGCATACACTTCTGCCTCTACCGCGTAGCGCCAAAAGCCATAACAGCCAAACAAAGCGATGGTACCCATCCAGCTTCGCTCAAGGGTTAAGCCCAGTTCGGTACGTAGCAGGCGAAAAAACTGCAGCAGCGAAACTGACGCGGCCAACGCACTCAGGCCCCGCAAAAATTCGTAAGCATCTACCGGCCCTGCTACTGCTTCCAGCAGCTGGCGTAGCAGCCTTGCCAGCGGCAGGTACAGTAAATACTTGGATAAAAAAAGCTTGTCGAACGACCAGTCTCGCAACGCCAGCGCATAAAAGTAGCCATCGTCACTTTCGCTGCGATTGCCCGGAAAACTAGCGCATAACAGCAGCCAAAGCAACAGCACAGCCACAAGCTGGCCAATCCAGGTTTGGAAAAGGGTGCGGGACGATGACATGTGAAGTGGTACAAGTGAAGGGCTTGGTGGTACCAACACCGGCTGAGTCATACAGTCGGCGTTATGCACTGGTGTACAATATACACGTTAAAAATGGCATTCACCCACATAAGAAAGCCCCATCGTAACCGATGGGGCCTCCGTTCTGAAATATCAATCAGCTCAATCAGGCGATTTCTACTTCTGCACCAGCTTCTTTCAGCTTGGCGGCAATGTCTTCGGCGGTAGCCTTGTCCACACCTTCTTTTACAGGCTTCGGAGCACCGTCTACCAGGTCCTTGGCTTCTTTCAGGCCCAGGCCGGTCAGGTCTTTTACCACCTTTACTACGTTCAATTTGCTGGCACCTGCACTCTTCAGTACTACGTTGAAAGAAGTCTTTTCTTCCACCGCAGCAGCAGCAGGACCTTCAGCGGCTACTACTACAGCAGCAGCAGCAGGCTCAATGCCGTACTCGTCCTTCAGGATCTGAGCCAGTTCGTTTACCTCTTTTACGGTCAGGTTTACCAGTTGTTCTGCAAATGCTTTCAAATCTGCCATGATGTCAAATTTTTTCCGCCTTCATTCCGGTCAAGGTCCGGCGGATGGTTTAAAAAAATTGTGTTCCTCCACAGAGCCGGAGGGATGGCTTTATTGTAAACACCCGGAGGCATTTCAACAGTTGAGGGGCCGCCGATCTTATTCAGCAGCAGGCGCTTTGGGCGCAGCCTCGGCAGCAGGTGCCTCGGGGGCAGCGGCTTCGGCAGCGGGGGCTTCGGCAGCGGCTGGCACTTCGGCTACTGCTTCGGCGGCAGCGGGGGCTTCAGCACCAGCTTCGGCCTTGTTCAGCAGGGCGCTCAGTATGCGCTTGGCAGGGCTTTGCAGCAGGCCAATCACTTCACCAATCAGTTCATTCTTGGTCTTGATTTTGGTGAGGGTAGCCAGTTGGTTATCGCCTACAAATACATCGCCGTTGATGAAGGCAGCCTTCAGTACAGGCTTCTCCCCCTTCGATTCGGTACGGAACGAGCTCAGGATCAGCGCCGGGTCTTTCGGGTTTTCCGAAAACATCAGGGCCGTTACCTGCTGCAGGCTGTCGTACACGCCGGCATACTTTTCAGCGTCCAGCGATTCCAACGCTTTTTTGATCAGCGTGTTCTTGGCCACTTTCATTTCTACCTGCTTGTCGAAGCATACGCGACGCAGCTTGCTTACCTGCGCTACAGTCAGGCTTTCGGTATTGGTGATATAGAAGTTGTTGTACTGAGAGAATTTGTCTTTCAGCACTTCAATCACTTCATTTTTTTGAACTTTAGTCATTGTTGCTCTTTTTCAAGTTGAACAAATCAACCATTTCACTCCGCCGGGCCGGGGCCTTTAGCAGAGGGCCGTGGCTTAGTGAATGAACGATTTGGTGTCGACAGCGATGCCAGGGCTCATGGTGCTGGCCAGGCTTACCCCTTTCAGGTAGGTGCCCTTAGCCGATGAAGGCTTCAGCTTGATGAGAGCCGTGATCAGCTCGTTGCTGTTTTCAGCAATCTTTTCGGGGGTAAACGATACGCGGCCAATAGATGCGTGTACAATACCAGCCTTGTCTACCTTGAAGGCGATTTTACCACCCTTCAGGTCGTTCACGGCAGCAGCCACATCGTTGGTTACGGTACCGGTTTTGGGGTTGGGCATCAGGTTACGCGGACCCAGAATTTTACCCAGCTTACCAATCTTCGGCATCACGGCAGGTGTAGCCACAATCACGTCTATATCGGTCCAGCCACCTTCAATCTTCTGAATGAACTCGTCCAGGCCTACAAAGTCGGCGCCGGCACCTTTGGCTTCGGCTTCTTTGTCGGGCGTGCACAGTACCAGCACACGCTTGGTCTTACCAGTGCCATGGGGCAGGGTTACCGTACCGCGGATCGCCTGGTCGGCTTTCTTGGGGTCTACACCCAGGCGGATGTGCAGGTCTACAGAGCTATCAAATTTGGTGCAGTTTACTTCTTTCACCAGTGCAGCAGCTTCAGGCAGGGTGTACAGCTTGTCCTTATCAACCCGTGCTTCAGCTACTTTCCTTTTTTTAGTCAGTTTCATAGTTTGCTTGTTTGCTTGCTACCCGGCGGGCGGGCAGGCAGGTTGATAAAAATTAGTTGTTTTCCCAGGGAGCAGCACCCTCTACGTTCAGGCCCATGCTGCGGGCGGTACCGGCTACCATTTTCATGGCGCTTTCCAGCGTAAAGCAGTTCAGGTCGGGCATTTTGTCCTTGGCAATGGCCTCTACCTGTTCCCAGGTCACCTTGCCCACCTTCTGGCGGTTGCTTTCTTTCGAACCTTTCTGAATTTTGGCGGCTTCCATCAGCTGCACGGCAGCCGGAGCGGTTTTGATAACAAAGTCAAACGACTTGTCATTGTACACGGTGATCAGTACCGGCAGCACCTTGCCCATTTTGTCTTGCGTACGGGCGTTGAACTGCTTACAGAACTCCATGATGTTCAGGCCCTTCGAACCCAAAGCAGGACCGATTGGGGGCGCTGGATTGGCTTGTCCTCCTTTGCATTGGAGCTTCACATAGCCAGTGATTTCTTTTGCCATGATAAAAACGTTTTTGGTGATAGCGTCCGGCCCTTTGTGGGCCAAACTCCCAAGATCATGATCTGCAAATACTTGCGTAACTACAGATGACAAAGAACTTTTTGGGGCCGCAAAAGTAGGCATCCCCACCTATACCAGCAACTATTGCCCACTATTTTTTCACAACCAGCCCCGCTAAAAGCAGCATTTGGGGCTGTCGGCAGTTGTGCACTCCCCGGCCACCGTTCGGGTGCCGCCGGGCTCCGCTATCGCTTCGGCCCCGCCTCGCCTGAGTCGAGGCGGGGCTAGCCCCTTTGGCCCCCGCAGCCCATCATCTGCTGTACAGCGCCCGGCACAGCGCCCGGTGCAGCAGGCGGCAGCTGCAGCCAGCCGCTCAAATCATGATGCCGGTCATGCACCACCCCCGGGGTCGCTGGTACCTTTGTACCGGCACCGCCCGCCACTACCGGTTGCAGCGGCCCGGCGCTCCCCTATCACCTCTAAATGCCTGCCATATGAAACGCCTCATCGCCCCTGTCGATTTCTCCGATCTGTCGGTAAATGCCGCCCGCTATGCTGCCCATTTGGCCGCCTGGCTCAATATCGATCTGGAACTGCTGCACATTGTACAGCTGCCCGTGGTGTATGGTGAGGTACCCATGCCCATAGGCGAGTACGACAGCATACAAGCCGAAGCGACCAGCCAACTAAACCAACTGGCTACCGAACTGGATAACCTGCTGCAAGGCCAGCTGATAGTGCACCAGCAGGTAAAAGTGGGCAGCCCCGTGTACGAGCTGATGCAGCTGAGCAAGCGCCCCGATGTGTATGCCATGGTGATGGCCACCCACGGCGCCGGCTCGGTAGAGCGGTTCTTTATTGGCAGCACCACCCAAAGCCTGGTAGAAGAAGCCGACTGCCCTGTGATAGTAGTGCCGGCCGGCTATGCCTTCAAAAAGCCACAGCGCCTGGCCCTGGCCAGCGATCTGAAGCAGGTGACCCACCGCACCCCCGAAGCCGGCATCCGCCAGCTGGTGGCCGATTTTGGCGCCCAGCTGGATATACTGCACGCCGACCCCGACTTTGGCGAGTTTGAACCTGCTGCCATGCAGGAAGAAGTAATGCTCGAAACCATGTTCAGCGATCTGCATCCCAAGTTCCGCTTTCTGCACAGCGGCGAGCCCGCCGCCTCGCTGGCCCGCTATGCCGAAGAAAACGGCTACGACATGCTCATCACCCTGCCGCACCAGCGCAGCTTGCTCGAATCATTGTTCAGCCAAAAGCACACCGGCAAAATCATCCGGCAGGCCCACCTGCCCGTTTGCGTCATCCGCTGCCGCCAATAGTGCCCTCGGGGCATGGGTGGCCTGCAGGTGTCATTTCCTGCTAGTTTGGTCGTAGCCATCCTGGCAGCACGGCTGTTACGATTTTTTGCTCATGCTGGCGGCCCAGGCCACCTGCGCCCAGCCAATTATGAGGGCCAGCCCGCCAATGGGCGTAATGGCGCCCAGCCACCGCATATCGAAGCGGGTAATATGGCTGATGGTCATGAGGTAAAGCGAGCCGCTGAAAATGCCAATGCCCAGGTAAAACGAAAACACGGCATGGTCCAGCCGCTTGCTGGGCTTCAGGCGCTTGTACACGCCAATGGCTACCAGCGCCAGGGCATGGTACATGTGGTACTGCACAGCCGTTTGAAAGGTGGCCAGCTGCTGCTCCTCCAGCCGGGCCTTGAGCACATGGGCCCCAAAGGCACCCAATGCCACGGCTACAGCCGCCAGTACGGCCCCCCAAAACACAGTTTTACTCGTCATACGCTTGGTTTGCTTGTTGTTGATGCGCCACCTGCCCAATGGCAGCCACCAGGGCCGGCAGGTCTATGTGCTCATCGGTTACGCACAGGTGGGCGGCGCTGTAGCAGGCGGCCCGCTTTGCTTGTAGCGCCTCCACCCGCTGCATCAGTTCGGCTTTATCGGCCGCACTGGCCAGCAGGGGGCGCTTGTGGCGGCCCGGCCACAGCCGCTCGGCCAGCACCGCCAGCGGCGGATGCAGCCACACCACGGTGCCGTCCATTTTCATGAAATCGATGTTTTGGTGAAAGCAGGGTGCCCCGCCGCCACAGGCCAGCACCAGGGGCTGCCGCAGCTGCGGGTGGCGCAGCCAGTAGGCTTCCAGGTCGCGGAAATAGCCCTCGCCGTGCTGCGCAAAAATTTCGGGTACCGACAGGCCCGTTTGCTGCACGATCCACTCATCCAGATCAATAAACGGCACCTGCAGCCGTTCGGCCAGCTGGCGCCCCCAAAAGGTTTTGCCCGCCCCCATCATGCCTATCAGGTATACCGTATGCGCTGTGCCGCTCTCCATCGGCCCCAAAAATCGGAAGAAACGCCGAGCTGAAGGCGGGTGTTTTTGCACGGGAGGTAGCCGTACCTCATTGTGGGAATAGTCGAACGTGTCTTCATTCATTTATCAATCCTCAAAATGGAAATGTCAAATACCAGAGACTGCTACCTTTTTTAAATGGAAGCATTCTTGAAGCTTGAACCAGCAACAAAACGATTTGTAAACTTTGAGAAAAATAGTAGCAGCCCAAGTGTCAGCATTGGTAGTCCGTTTACCAAATAATGCGATAATGAATGCTTATCAACGTATTGTCCCGGTGCCAAAAAAATTTGCCGTAAATAATGCCATCCGTCTAAATCAAATCTTTTCAATAGATAACTGATAACAAAGACCAACACCGAATTCAACCAGAACCATTTCCGTTTAATGGGCCAAGGAGCAATAAATTTCGCGTCAATATAGCTGAAACTGTTTCGGGGAAGATTCGCTGTGGCTAAGGAAGAATTATTACTTACTTTTT
>JALOMC010000300.1 GCA_025455665.1 Chitinophagaceae bacterium
GTACCGTGGCCGACAGCCCCAAAAACGGTGCTGGGCATCCCGCCTGTATGGGCTACTTTTGCGGCCTCATTAGCACCGCTTTTCATGGAAATAAACAGCTCCACCCTCCAGCAACTGCGCATTACGGAGGAGGAATACGAACTGATCAAGGAAAAAATGGGCCGGACGCCCAATTTCAATGAGCTCTGCGCCTTTAGCGGCATGTGGAGCGAACACTGCAGCTACAAAAACAGCATCAAATGGCTGAAAACCCTGCCCCGCGATGGGGGCCGCATGTTGGTGGCTGCGGGCGAGGAAAACGCCGGCCTGATGGACATCGGCGATAACTGGGGCGTAGTATTCAAGATTGAAAGCCACAACCACCCCAGCGCCATCGAACCCTTTCAGGGGGCGGCTACAGGGGTGGGCGGCATTCACCGCGATATTTTTACCATGGGTGCAAGGCCCATTGCGGCGCTGAACAGCCTGCGCTTTGGCAACCTGACCGAGAAGAAGACCCAATGGCTGCTGGGCGGCGTGGTGCATGGCATTGGCAACTATGGCAATTGCTTTGGCGTACCTACTGTAGGCGGCGAAATTTATTTTGAGCAGAAATACCACACCAATCCGCTGGTAAATGCCATGAGCGTGGGCATAGTAAAAGCGGGTGAAACCGTGAGTGCCACCGCTGCCGGCGTGGGCAATCCCGTGTTTTTTGTGGGCAGCGCCACGGGTAAAGACGGCATCGGCGGTGCCAGTTTTGCCAGTGCCGATATTACCGACGACAGTGCGCAGGACCTGCCGGCCGTGCAGGTGGGCGACCCCTTTCAGGAAAAGAAACTGCTGGAAGCCTGCCTGGAAGTGATAAAAACCGGCGCCGTGGTAGGCATGCAGGACATGGGTGCTGCCGGCATTATTTGCAGCACCGCCGAAATGAGTGCCAAAGGTGGCGTGGGCATGCGCATTGATCTGGACAAAGTGCCTACCCGCCAGCAAAACATGAAAACATGGGAACTGCTGCTGAGCGAAAGCCAGGAGCGGATGCTGATGGTGGTAGAAAAGGGCAAGGAAGAAGCGGTACTGAAAGTGTTTGAAAAATGGGACCTGCCCTGCAGCAATATTGGCGAAGTAACGGATGATGGCCTGCTCAGCTTTTACATGCACGGCCAGCTGGATGCGCAGATAGAAGCAGAAATATTGGTGCTGGGTGGCGGTGCGCCGCAATACACCCGCGAATACACCGAGCCGAAATACATGGCGCAGGTAAATGCTTTTGACCAATCAACCATAGCTGAACCGGCCAACCTGAAAGCGGTGGCGGAGAAGCTGGTGACCATCCCCAATATAGCCAGCAAGCGGGCCGTGTACGTGCAGTACGATAGCATGGTAGGCACGGGCAATACCAGCACCAACGCCCCCAGCGATGCAGCGGTGGTGTTGGCCAAGCCGAGCAACAAAGCATTGGCGGTAACGACGGATTGCAACAGCCGCTATGTATTTGCCGATCCGTATAAAGGTGCCATGATAGCGGTGGCCGAAGCTGCCCGCAACATTGTGTGCAGCGGTGGCGAACCGTTGGGCGTGACCAACTGCCTGAACTTTGGCAACCCCTACGACCCTGAAGTATACTGGCAGTTTGTAAACGCCATCAAAGGCATGGGCGATGCTTGCCGCAAATTCAATACACCGGTTACCGGTGGCAACGTGAGTTTTTACAACCAAAACCCTGATGGCCCGGTGTACCCCACGCCCACCATTGGCATGGTAGGCCTGCTGGAAAATGTGAACGATAAAATGACGCTTGACTTTAAAAAAGCAGGCGATGTAATAGTGCTGATTGGTACCAGCCGTAATGACATCAACAGCAGCGAGTACCTGCACAAGCTGCACGGCGTAGAGTTGAGCCCGGCGCCACACTTCGATCTGCAGGAAGAGTTTCACCTGCAGCTGGTGATGGCAGATATCATTAAAAACAAGCTGGTGAAAAGTGCGCATGATGTGAGCGAAGGCGGCTTGTTTGCTACCCTGTGCGAAAGTGCTTTCTGGAACAACCTGGGCTTTGCCATTAATACCGATATGGAGCTGCGCAAAGACGCCTTTTTGTTTGGCGAAGCGCAAAGCCGCGTGGTGGTATCTGTAGCCCGCCACGACCTGGCCGCCCTTGAAAATGCACTACGCAGCCACGGCGAACCCTACACCGTGATTGGCGAGGTAACAGATGGACTGGTAAAAGTGGATACGGAAGAGTGGGGTGATATCAGCTACTGGAAGGACCGCTACGACAACGCCATTGGTAACCTGCTGAAGGGCCATGAGAGTGAGCATGCACTGAGTGCATTGTGATTGGCAATAGATAACCCGCCGATTGGCACAATGGCGGCTGCCAATAAATGGTGGCCGCCATTGTAGTAAATGCAACGATCGGCCGAATAGCCACGGCAGTCGGTACCACACACACCGTATGAATAGGAAGGAGATGAGAATGGCCCGGATGCTTTGGCGAATAGTGCTGGCGGCCACATGCGCCGCCACTACAACGCACCTGCATGCGCAGGCTGCTGATACCACTGCCCTGGCGGCGACTGATACGGCCAACCGCCAGCCCGGCTTTGTGAAGCGTGCTGCTACCAGCATTGTGAACCGCTACTTCAACGACAGCACCAATCCGCAAGACCCGAAATTCCTGATCTATCCCACGGTGGCATTTTCGCCCGAAACCAGTTGGGAGGTCGGTTTTTCTTCGTTGCTGCTGTATTATGCCCGTCGTGATACCACGAATCGGCTGAGCGAAATAAGTGCCTTTACGTTTGTGACCCTCCGGCAGCAGTATGGTGCCTGGTTCGATCATTTTTTATACAGCGATAAAGACCGTTGGTTTTTTCTGGGGCGGCTGCGTTTTCAACGATTTCCATTGTACTACTTTGGTGTGGGGCCAGAGGCGCCAGCGGCCAATGAGCAAACCATTAATGCCAACTACATCCTCATCAGAGAGCGGATACTGCGGAAAGTGCGGCGCAATTTCTTTATAGGTCTTGAAACTGATTTTCAGCAGATGAGCCGGGTAACGATTGAGGCTGGCAACAGCCCGCTGCCGGCTCCCCTTGGTGCAACAGGCAGCCGCAATATTGGGCTGGGGGTGGGCCTGGTGTACGATAACCGGCACAACGTTTTGAATGTGCGGAAAGGGCTGTTTGCTGAAGCTGCGTGGCTGCAGTATGGCCGTGGTATTGGCAGCGATTTTAATTTTCGGACGCTCAATATCGATACGCGGTTGTTCAGGCCCATGGGCCGGCAGCAGGTACTGGCGGCGCAGGTGTATGGCCAGTTTATGACCGGGCAGGTTCCCTTTAACCAGCTGGCGCTGATAGGCGGCGAAAGCCTGATGCGGGGCTACTACCTAGGCCGCTTTCGCGACAAAAACATGCTGGTGGCACAAGCCGAGTACCGCTTTCTGCCTTTTCCGTTCAGCAAACGGCTAGGCGGGGCGGTGTTTGCATCGGCCGGGGCCGTGGCGCCATCCATCGGTGCTTTTTCCATGCGGCATGTGCTGCCGGCGGGCGGCGCTGGCTTGCGCTACCTGCTGTTTCCCAAAAAAGACATCTTTGTGCGCCTCGATCTGGCCTTTACCCGCGAA
>JALOMC010000030.1 GCA_025455665.1 Chitinophagaceae bacterium
ACGCAGGAGCTCTTGTATTTTCTGAACCAGCTGGAGCTGGAAAATCGTTTGCCACCCATCGACTATTTTGTTGACAGTCCTCTTAGCAGCGAGGCGACCCATGTAGTAAAAAGTCATCCCTACAACTTTAACGATACGCTGCAAGAAGTACTCAAGAAAGACAGTGATCCATTCAAGTTCAAAGGCCTGCACTTTGTAGGAAAAGCCGAGGAAAGCAAGCAACTCAACTTTCGGAGAGATCCGTGTGTGATCATTAGTGCCAGCGGCATGGCCGAAGCCGGCCGGGTAAAGCACCACATCAGCAACAACATAGAAAATAGCCGAAATACCATTTTAATGGTGGGCTACTGCGAACCTAACTCGCTGGGTGGCCGGCTGAAGAAGCATCCACCAGAGGTAAACATATTTGGCATGCCGCACGAAGTGCATGCTGAAATAGGCGAAATGCGCAGTATGAGTGCCCACGGCGACTACGAAGACATGCTGCAATGGCTAAGCTGCCAGAACACTGCGCAGGTGAAAAAGCTGTTTTTGGTACATGGTGAGCCGGAAGTGCAACAGCAGTTTGCACAGCGCTTGCGTAAGAAAGGCTACAGTCAGGTAGTGGTACCGGCCCTGCACAGCAGCCACCTGCTGTAATGCTATTCTAACCAGCCTCTGCATTGGTCTCTTCTTCATGGTGCTCGGTCACATACTCATCGTAGTAGATGCGCACCAGCATAAAGAAAAGACTGATGAGCAGCGGGCCAAAAATGAGGCCCAGGAAGCCAAAGAGATTTAACCCGATAATGACGCCGAAGACGGTGATGATGGGGTGAATGTCGGCAATGTACTTTTGCAAAATGAAACGAAATACGTTGTCGCTGCCGCCAATAACCACCAACCCCCAGAACAGGAGCCAGTAGCCATTGCTGGTATCGCCTTTGGCAAAAGTGAGTATGGTAAGCGGCACCCAGGCCGCCATGGTACCCACAAATGGAATGACTGAAGCAATACCGGTAATAACGCCCCACATCACCGGGCTTTCTATGCCAAACATCATGTAGCCTATCATAGCCACCAGGCCCTGGATAGCGCCCAGCACCGGTATTCCAATCGTATTGCTGATCACCACTTCCCGCACCTCCTTGATCAGCTTATTGGAGTTGGTATGCTTTAGTGGCAAATTGCTTCGTACCCAACGTTCCATTTCGCCACCCTTTATCAACATAAAATAGAGTAGAAAATACATGATGATCAGGTTGGTAAGTGCCGAAAGCGTAGCACCCACCACACTGCCGCCCACATTGGCTACTACACCGGGTACTTTCTGCATCAGGTCGTTGCTCAATACATCGATGTCGTATCGATCGTGTAAAAACTTATCAATACTGTGCAGGGCATGCTGCAGCCTGGTAGTATCGGCCAGCAGTGGCTTTAGTGCCTGCACCAGTACACTTACTACCCATGCCAGCGGCATCACAATCACCGCCAGCGATAGCAGCAGCAGCAGCAATGCCGACAACGACTTTTTCCAGTGCCGTGTATACACCAAATAAAACATGGGCATACGCAAAAGCATGTACAGTGCCAGCGCACCTAAAAATGCGCCCAGCATAAAATGCAGTTCCCGGTACAGCAAGGCACCCAGCACAAATACTACCAGTAGCAGCAATACCTGCCTGACTACCTTGGGATGAATCTGATTTTGAAACGACATATGCAGCACATTGGTAGCGAAAGATAAGCCCGCCAACTGATGCAGCATTGCACCAGCCTCTTTTATATAAAAATTCGGCTGCCATTGGTATACTCTTCTCTGAATTCTTTGGGGGTGCAGCCTTTCTTCTTTTTAAAAATTCGATTGAAATTGGAAATATTATTGAATCCGCATTTGTAGGCAATTTCTCCTACTGAATGCGTGGTATCTATCAGCATACGGCAGGCATGGCCCAGGCGCAGTTCATTCAGGCTGTCTACAAAGGTGTTACCAGTCCGCGACTTGTAAAACCGGCTGAACGACACCTCGGTCATGCCTGCTATTTTAGCTACGTCGGCCAGTGTAATGGTTTTATCAAAATGCCGGGTCATATAGTCGTAGGTTTTTTCGATGCGCCGGCTATTGAACGACATTTCAGATAGGTTAAAGCTCGAATCGCTGAGGAGGCGAAAGTTGCGGCTGGTAGACAAATCATGCAAAATGCTCAGGAGTTCTAAAACGCTGTCGAAGCCCTGCTGATCTTTCAGCGCCTGTATGCGTGGCCCTATTGCCTGGGTAGTTTCGCGGCTGAAGAGGATGCCGCGACTACTTTTTTGAAACATGGTACGGATAAATGCCAATTGATTTCGATTCAGCAGCTTTTCGTCGAAAAGGTCCTTGTGAAACTGAATGGTAATCTCCCGGATCTCGTGGCTACGGCAATGGTGAGTAAACCAGGCGTGCTGCAGGTTTGGGCCTACCAATACCAGTTCCAGTTCGTCTACCTCTTCCATATGATCGCCCACCACCCGTCGGGCCCCCTTGGCATTTTCGATATAGTTCAGTTCAAACTCTTCGTGGTAATGCAGCGGAAAATCGAAATGCGCCTTTACCCTCGAAAAAAGGGTGAAACAATCGCTTTGCGTCAGCGGCGTGATCTCTCTCAGTAATTTCTGTTTCATACCGGCAAAATTTTGAGCTGTTGACTCGTTCAGACTTTGACCACAAAAACTATACAGCCAAACAGCGAAAAACGGTGTATACAGCGGAAAAAGGCAGATTCAAGTAATTTTTTTGTTTAATCATACCGACCCAATAGTTCAATAAAGTCAATTGCTATGTCAAAATAATACGCATTTAATCTTCAACTAGTATTACCAGCTATTCAGATAAAAATGCCTTTCAATTGCTTTATTTACAAGGTTTTCTGGCATTCATAATTACAAACAAAAAGTTCAAAATGTATCGATGCCTTTAAAATTCGGCATTATTGGATAAAAATGTATTAGTTAGAGACCAGTATCTGGAAATAGCTTTGAGCAAATAATCATTGCTATATGAGAAAGTTGCTCAGGGCGCTTTGCCTGTTGCTTACCGGCATCAGCTTAGTACTAGCAAGTGCGGCCCAACCCAGAACCATCACCGGAAAAATTTTGGACGACAAAGGCCAGCCAGTGGCAGGTGCCACGGTAAAAGTGAAAGAAGCCGATGTAGCCACCACCACCGACAATGCAGGACACTTTAGCCTGAATGTGCCACCCAGCGGTAAAACCCTCGTGATATCGTACGTGGGCATGGCCGAAAAACAAGTAAGCATCAGCGGTAGCGAACTAAACGTAAGCCTGAGCCCTGCAGTAGCCGCCCTGACCGATGTAGTAGTAATAGGCTATGGCGGCGTAAAGCGCAAAGACCTGACCGGAGCAGTAGGCACTGTGAAATCGAACGAGATCACACAAGTGGCTACCCCCGATGTGGTACAGGCCATGCAAGGCCGGGTAGCCGGCGTACAGGTAGTAGCCAATAGTGGCGAGCCAGGTGCTGGTGCCAAAATCCGTATCCGCGGTGTGGGCTCTATCAATGGCAGCAACCCCATCTATGTAGTAGATGGATACCAAACCGGAGACATCAGCTTTTTAGCGCCCGCCGATATCGAGAGCATCGATGTACTGAAAGATGCATCGGCTACGGCCATTTACGGCAGCCGCGGTGCCAACGGCGTAGTAGTAGTTACTACCAAAAAAGGCCGCCGGGGCCCGGTGCGCTTCAATGTAGACTCATACGCAGGCATACAAAAAGCATGGCGCACCATTCCCATGACCAATGCCGCCCAATATGCCGAGCTGGTGCTGGAAGGCTATGCCAACGACGGTGTGACACTCGACCCCAACGGCGAACTTTTTACCCGCCTCAACTTTGTGCAGCAAAACCGCAACCGCGGCACCAACTGGCAGGATGAGGTGATGCAAAGCGGCGTCATGCAAAGTCACTCGCTGACCTTAGCCGGCGGTGGCGAAAACAATCGCTTTCGACTGAGCGGCACCTACTTTACACAAGACGGTATTGTACGCAACTCTTCCATGAAGAAGTACTTCGTCAACTTTAGCGATGACATCACTTTCAATAAATGGCTGACCGGCGGCGTAAGTGGTGCCTTCACCCACTTTGAAAAGAACTATTACAACAGCGACCTGTACAGCGGTGTGCTGACCACTGCGCTGAAAGCCGATCCATTGGCAGCAGCGTGGGACAACATCACCAACAACTGGGGCCGGGCCGATATTTCCTACACTAACAACCCTGCCCGCGGTGTAGACGAGCTGAAGCATAACAAAGGATACGGCAACTACTTTGTGGGCAACGTGTGGGCTGAAGCCAAAGTGGCCAAGTACTTTAAGTTTCGGACACAGTTTGGCGCCACGCTCAACAATGGGCATAATAAAAGCTACGCACCTAAATTTTTTATTGCTACCGATGAGGCCCGCGACCGCAGCTCGCTATGGGAGCGGCGGAGCGAAGCCAACAACTGGATGTGGACCAACACCCTGAGCTACAACCGCGAATTTGGTAAGCACAGCATTGGTGCACTGGCCGGTGCAGAAGTGCAGCAAAGCCGCTATGCCGACTTTTCGGTAACCGGCTACGATGTACCCGAAAGCGCATCGCTTATGTATCTCTCATCCAGCCAAAGCATAGACTTTACGGTAAACAGCAATCAAAATGAAACTGCCCTGCAATCGTACTTCGGTCGGATTAACTATGGCTTCGACGACAAGTACCTGCTGACCGGTACAGTGCGCTACGATGGATCCAGCCGCTTTTTGGGCAGCAATCGCTGGGGAGTGTTTCCCTCTTTTGCTGGTGCCTGGGTGGTAAGCAATGAAGAATTTCTGAAAAACCACAGGCTGATCAGCTTTTTGAAAGTGCGGGCAGGCTGGGGCCGTGTGGGCAATGAGCAATCGGCCAACCCGTATGGCTATGTAACCACCGTGGCCGGCAATAACATCTATGTATTCAACGACCAGATTGTACAAGGCTTTGCCCCTTCGGCACTTAGCAACCCCGAACTGAAATGGGAAGTAAACGAGCAAAGCAATGTGGGAGTCGATCTTCATTTATTCGACAACCGGCTGACCCTGACAGCCGACTACTTTGATCGCAAAACCCGCGATATGATTGTGGCAGTTCCCATCCCCCAGTATGTGGGTGCCGCTGCCCCCAGGGTAAATGCGGGCACCATGCAAAACCGCGGTATTGAAGTAACGGCCGGCTACAAAGGCGGCAATGCTTTCAAATACAACGTATCGGCCAACGTGAGCTTTATTAAAAACAAAGTAACCAGCCTGGGTGGCGGCGCACCACAAGATGGCGGTGGTGTAGGCAAAATTGGCAATACGACTCGCACCGAAGTAGGCCTGCCTTTCCCCTATTTCTACGGCTTGCGTACCGATGGCATTTTTAATACACAAGAAGAACTGGATGCATACAAAAACAAAAACGGCACAGCCATTCAGCCAGCGGCCAAGCCCGGCGACGTCAAGTTTGTAGACATCAATGAAGATGGTATGATCAGTGATGCCGACCGGGTGAACCTTGGCAATCCATTCCCCGATTTTCAATACGGCTTCAATGCCGACCTGTCTTACAAAGGCTTCGATCTCCGCATTTTTATACAAGGCGTGCAAGGCAACGAGATAGTGAACGCCATGCTGTACGACACCCGCAACCTGAGCAACTCCGGCGGTGGCTGGAGCAACTTTGAAACGGTGCGCCTGAACCGATGGACACCTACCAATACCAGCAGCAATGAAATGCGCATGAGTGCCCGTGATGCCAACAACAATATGCGCTTCAGCGATCGCTACATTATGGATGGCAGCTACCTGCGGCTCAAAAACATACAGCTGGGCTACAACCTGCCCAAGCGCATGATGGACCGGCTGAAAATGACCAGTGTACGCATTTACGTAGCCGCCGACAACCTATTTACCATCACCAGTTACGAAGGATTTGACCCCGAAGTTGCTGACTACTTCTTCAATCCTTATGCCTACGGTGTAGATGTAGGTACCTACCCGCAGGCTCGCACTTTCCGTGCTGGTATCACCCTCAATTTCTAGTAAAAAAAACGACTTGATATATGAAAAAGACGCGTCAACTGGTACTGCTTTCGCTGCTGATAGTGGCGGCTGTAGGATGCAAAAAAGTGCTCGACAAAGAGCCGCTGGGCGTAGAAACAGAACAAAACTTTTTTCTCGACCCATCGAAGGCCATACTGGGCATTAATGCGGTGTACGATGTGCTGGCATGGGATGAAGGCCCGGGCGCAGGCCACAACTACGAGTGGATGTACGGCGATGTACTGAGCGACGATGCCGAAAAAGGAAGCACGCCCGGCGATTTTCCAACCATTAGTGCCATGAAGGAATGGCGCACTGACCCAGGCAACACGCCTGCCAACAGTACCTACTACAACATGTGGCAGGGTATCTTCAGGGCCAATACCGTTATCAAAAACCTGAGTGCCGCTACCTGGAACCCTACCCTCAAAAACCGCATTATGGGCGAAGCTCATTTTTTGCGGGGCTATTTCTACTTCTACCTGGCCCGGCTGTTTGGCGGCATGCCATTGTTTACCGAGCCGGTAAAGCCTTCAGAATTTGGCACCACCCCACGTGCCAGCCTCAGCGATACTTACAAACTGATTGAGGCCGACTTTAAAAAAGCAGCTGAACTGCTGCCCGAACGAAGCGCCTACCCGGCTGCCGATTTGGGCCGGGCTACCCGCGGTGCTGCCCGTGCATTTTTGGCCCGCGCCATTATGTACCAGCTGGGCACCGATAATAAAAATGCCCATACCTGGCAGGAAGTATACGACCTTACCAACAGCATTACCAGCAGTGGCGAGTACAACCTGCTGGCCAACTATGCACAGCTGTTTGAAGACGAAGGCGAAAACAGCAGCGAATCGGTTTTTGAAGTGCAGTGCAAGGCCAATACTGAAGGCTGGGGCCCTATCAAAAGCGGCACTACCAACAACATTATTCAAAACAATCGCCGCTTGTGGGGTTGGGGTTTCAATAATCCTACTATCAGCCTGGGCAATGAGTTTGAACCCAATGATCCACGAAAAGCCTGCACGATGTACGGCGATGGCGACATTGTATTGGGTATCAAAAACGTGATTGATTTTCCTAACGAAAATGCTACCGGATTTCTGAACCGCAAAGCGGCCATCATAAAACCTGTAGAAAGCAAAGCCAGCGGCCAAAACATCAGAAAAATGCGCTACGCCGATGTGCTACTGATGAAGGCCGAAGCAGCTGCCTACACCAGCAAAGAGGGTGAAGCACGTGATATACTCAACCTGATCAGAAACCGTGCCCGCAACAGTGGCAAGCCAAAGGGCTCTATAGAAAATACCCTCACCTACGAGGCTAACAATGCGCCGGCCAATACGCTGCCCCCCATAGCTGCGTCTGTAACCGGCGATGCCCTGAAAAACGCCATATGGCACGAACGTCGGGTAGAGCTGGGTATGGAAACCCTCCGCTTTTGGGATCAGGTGCGCACCGGCAAATACCTGTCATCATTGCCGGCCGCTATTCGTACAGCTTGCCAAAGCCATTGCATTACTGGCGGCGTCAATCCTATTCCGGTACTGCCACTACCACTCACTGAAGTTCAGAGCTGGGGCCTGGCCCAAAATCCTGGTTATTAATTCAATCAAAACTGCACATCATCATGAGATACTCATCGCATAAAACCGGCCAACTCAGCGCAGCGCTGGCCCTGGCAGCACTATTGGCCGGCACGCAGGGCTGTACCAAAAAAGACTTCTCTGCCGACTACGATATCAACTGGCCGGTACCGGTCATTGCCTCGGTCACGCCCCTACGCGATACCATTGGCAAAACCATTACCATCACGGGCGAAAAGTTTGAGAAACTAAGTCGTGTAACGATTGGTACGCCCGAAACAGATGCCCGGGTAATAAGCGCCAGCGCAACGCAAATACGGGTGGAAATACCGCGAACCGTCAGCGCAGGCCCCATCACAGTGTACACCAATTACAAGCAGAAAAAAGTAAGCGAACAAAGCTTTACACCAGTATACCTGGATGCCCGGGTAACACAATGGCCTATTCGGATAACCCGCGGCCAGGCCTTTAGCATAAAAGGCGAAAACATGGACATGGTAACCGAGGTAATGATAGACGACGCCAGAGTAAACATAGCACCCGCTGCTGCAGGCAATACCACAGAACTAAGCGTAGGCACCCAGGGCCTTACCCTGGCCGATGAAGTAGTAGTAAAGATCACCAAGGCCCGGGCCGGTATTGTAAACGGTACTTCTGCCAAAATAAAAGTAGAAGCCCCTACCGATCTTTTTACACCGGAGCCTGCTGTCATCTTGTTTGATTTCGAAACAGGCAACAACCCATTTGCACAGGCTGGCGGCACCCCCACCAGTGGCTTCAACACCAGTGGGGCACCTAAGGGCCGGGGCCAGCGCTACCTTACCGTACAGCAAAGTGGTGCTGCCAACTGGACCTACCTCGGCGATGCTACTGCCACTGGCACTTTCGACCTTACCAAGTTTCACAAACCGCACATCAGCTTTTTGGTAAACACCCGCGGCAAGCAAGGCTATTTCCAATTTGAAGTATCGCAAGGGGGCACCAAATGGGGCATGCACTTTACTCCGGCCATTTCGCCGTTTGACTATGTAATGACCACCACCCGCTGGACCTGGGTAAGCGTACCACTGGAACCCGCCAACCTGAGCAAATGGGGTGGCAGCGGTACCAGCTACGATCCTAAAGGAGTGCTGGAGTATGCCAAGCTGGGCTTTAGCACAGGCAATGGTGCCGGCGACTGGGAAATAAATGTAGACCAGGTAATGATAACCGATGGGGCGCAAAAGCCGGTGTTCAACGCATGGGATTTTGAAGATGGTGTGAACCCGTATAGCGGTTCGGCAAATAGTGGCCTGAACCAAAGTGGTATAGAGGGCATTAGTGGCAACAACTACCTGACCGTAAGCCTGGCCAATGCCGGCAACTGGAACTGGACCGGCGATATGTACAGAGCCGGCCCGGTAGACCTGAGCCAGGTGGCCAATGGCTACATCAATTTTTGGGTAAATACCAATGGCAAAAGAGGCTTCTTCCAGATAGAAACCACACAAGGCAATGTGAAATGGGGTGGCAATCTGGATGCCAACGATTACCTGGTGCAAACCAATGGATGGAAACTGTACTCACTACGGCTGGCCGACATTCAGTGGAGTAAATGGGGAGGGACTGGTACTGCTACCGGCCTTGATCCCAAGGGCATTCTTGACTACGTGAAAATTGGATTTTCGACCGGCAACATTGCCGGCCCTTATGAGGTGAATATTGATGATGTATTCATCTCCGACGGTCCAATGTTTTGACGGCGAATAGCACCAGAACTCATGCAGGCAAAGACGATCAATCGATTTGTTGTAAGTGCTTGGTTAGTGTTGAGCATGTCGGGCCCCTTGTGGGCCCGGCCTGCCGACAGCCTTGTACGCAGGGTGCAGCACCAACTGGTGCGCCTTGGCCGGCCTTATTACTTTATGGGTACCAACTATTGGTATGGTGCCGTGGCCTGCCTTACTGTGCAGGGCCGCCAGCGAGTGGCTCGTGAACTGGATTTTTTGAAAGCGCAAGGTGTATCTAATGTGCGGGTATTGGCAGCCGCCGAAGGCACCGGGCCCATTAATGGCATGCTGCGGGTAACGCCTGCCTACCAGCCGCAGCAAGGCAACTTTGATGAAGCCGTATTGACCGGTCTGGACCATCTGATGCTGATGCTGCGCCAGCGAGGGATGACCGCAGTATTATACCTGAGCAATAATTGGGATTGGAGCGGCGGCTTTCTGCAATACCTGAATTGGAATGGCCTGCTGCCTGATGCCGACTTGCACCGCAAGCTGAGCTGGGATGAAAACCGCGACGTCGTCAGTCAGTTTTATACCTGCGAGCCTTGCATGGCTGCGTACGACCGGCAAGCTCAGCGCATTGTAAGTCGCACCAACACACTCACCGGCCAGCCCTACCACCAGGATGCCAGCCTGATGGCCTGGGAACTGGCCAACGAACCACGGCCTATGCGCCCCGCGGCCATACCAGCCTATGTGCAATGGATACAGCGGGCGTCGGGCCTTATCAAAAAGTATGACCCCAACCACCTGGTAACCACCGGCAGCGAAGGCGAAGCCGGTAGCGAAACCATCGAGGTGTTTGCACAAGTGCAGCAGCTACCGCATATTGACTACGCTACCATTCACATTTGGCCCAAAAACTGGGGCTGGTTTACTGATACAGCCATTGGCCAGGCTATGAACGCAGTGCTGGCCAATACCCAACAATACATTGAACAACACATGGCAGTAGCTACCCGGTTGCAACAGCCATTGGTAGTAGAAGAATTTGGATTACCCCGGGATGGTCATTCCTTTTCACCAATGGCTGCTACCAGCCTGCGAAACCAATACTTTGCCGCTGTATTTGCACAGCTACAGCGCAGTGCCAATGAGGGCGGTGTGCTGGCAGGCTGCAACTTTTGGGGCTTTGCCGGTAGCGGCCGGGCCACCCACGGTCACATTTTTTGGCAGCCGGGCGATGCCCTGCTGGCCGATCCTCCGCAAGAGGAACAAGGCCTCAACTCGGTATTCGATACCGATGCCAGCACCTGGCAGGTTATCCGATCTTTTTCCCATCAATTGCCTACTAACCTACCACAATAGCATGCCTCGTTTCAAATACATATTAGCCCTGCTTACTGGCAGCTTCGTAGCAGGCAGCAGCGGTGCCCAACAAGGCCCTACCCTGCCGCCCGACCGTACCGCCGCCACCCGTGCACTGTATGGCAATTTGGCCAAGTGGTACAAGCAAGGCAAGGTGTTGATAGGCCACCAGGATGATGTAGCCTACGGGGTGAACTGGCAATACCAGGCTGGCCGCAGCGATGTGAAAGAGGTAACAGGTGCCTACCCTGCTGTACATGGCTGGGAACTGGGCAATCTGGAACTGGACTCTGCCAGCAACCTCGATAAGGTTCCATTCCCTTTTATGCGTCAGCAAATCATTCGTGCATTTGAAAGTGGCGCCGTCATTACCATTAGCTGGCATGCCAATAATCCGCTCACCGGCAAATCGGCCTGGGACCCCAAAGCGGGCACCGTGGCCAGTGTATTACCGGGTGGCAGCAGCCATCAGCTGTTTGTAAGCTGGCTGCACAAGGTGGCCGATTTTTTAGCAAGTCTGCAAACGGAAAACGGCCAGAAAGTACCTGTTTTATTCCGCCCCTGGCACGAGCAAACCGGCAACTGGTTTTGGTGGTGCCAAAATGTATGCACCCCCGATGAGTTCAAACAACTATGGATGATGACCGTGGATGTTCTTCAAAACAAACGCGGATTGAAGCACCTCATTTGGGTATACAATACGGCTGAGTTCAACTCCATCACCCACTTACTGGAACGCTATCCCGGCAATGCCGTAGTAGATATGATCAGCTTCGACAACTACCAGTATGATGGCAATGGTGCAGGCAGCGGCACAGCCCGCTACTTGGCAGATAATAGCCGTCGGCTACAGTGGTTGCGCCAGGCGGCCGATAGCCTGGGCAAACTGCCAGCCCTGGCCGAAACCGGCTACGAGACTATTCCTCAAAACGAATGGTGGACAAAAACCCTGCTACCACTGTTGCAGCAGCACCCGGTGTGCTACGTACTGCTTTGGCGCAATGCCGGCAAAATGCCCGATACCGGCAAGATGCACTACTACGCACCATATGCCGGCCACGCCAGCGCACCCGATTTTGTCCGCTTTTTTCAATCGCCGACTACTGTTTTTGCCAATCAACTTTCGCATGCCACTACTTATCAATGATATTCTCAAGCAGTCGTTTTTATTAAGCAAGCAACGCTTAGTCCGGGAGTGTCTACTCCCGGATCTTGCTGTTTTGCACCAGCCTCTGCAGCCATCTTTTATATTCAATGCTCATTCTACACTGCTATGAGAACGACTGAAAAAATTGGCCTGCGGGAAAAAATCGGCTACGGCCTGGGCGATGCGGCTTCCTCCATGTATTGGAAGATTTTCGGCATGTACCTGCTGTATTTCTACACCGATGTATTTGGCATTAGTGCTGCTGCTGCGGGCACCATGTTCCTTATCACCCGCATCTGGGATTCGCTCTTTGACCCCGTGGTAGGCATACTGGCCGACCGTACCCACAGCCGCTGGGGCAAATTCAGACCCTATTTGCTTTGGGTAGCCATTCCATTTGGTGTCATCGGTGTGTTTACCTTCTTCACGCCATCGTTTGGCCAAACAGGAAAGCTACTGTACGCCTACCTCACCTACTCTCTCATGATGATGGCGTACTCCCTCATCAATGTGCCCTATGCATCGTTGTTGGGTGTCATGTCGGCCGATGGCAAAGAGCGGACAGCACTGTCATCTTACCGCATGGTATTTGCCTTTGGCGGCAGCTTACTGGCCCTTTGGCTGATTGAGCCACTCGTGAAATTTTTTGGCGAAACGACCAATGTACAAACCGGCTGGACACTTGCCATGCTGGTGTTCGCCATCATCAGCACCGCATTCTTTTGGGGCTGCTTTGCATTTACCAAAGAGCGGATACAACCCATGCAGGACAAAAGCAATGCTTTGAAAGACGACTTGAAAGACCTGCTGAGTAACCGCCCGTGGTGGGTGTTGCTTTGTGCCGGTATTGCAGCCCTCATTTTCAATAGCATACGCGACGGTGCCGCTGTTTACTATTTCAAATACTTTGTAGCCGAAGACAGCCATGCCGTGTTGAAACCAGCTTTTGTACCGGCTTCTATGTCGCTGGCCACCCTGTACCTGCTGGTGGGCCAGGCCAGCAATATCATTGGGGTGGTAGCGGCCACGCCGGTGGCAAACAAAGTGGGGAAGAAAACCACATTTATTGGTGCGATGGTGCTGGCAGCCTTGCTAAGCTTGCTTTTTTACACAGCGGCCCGCGATAACGTGTGGCTCATGCTGGGACTGCAAGTAGTTATCAGCATTTGTGCAGGCAGCATTTTTCCGCTGCTTTGGAGCATGTATGCCGATATAGCCGACTACAGCGAATGGCAAACCGGCCGCCGGGCCAC
>JALOMC010000301.1 GCA_025455665.1 Chitinophagaceae bacterium
GCGGTAGTATCGGTGCCTTTCAAGTGGCTATCGCAAAATCCGTTTCGCAGCATCTATTTTGCCTGCCAGGCCATGGCGGCCGAAATGAGCACCGGCGTGCTGGCACTGGGCCATTTGCACGGGCGGCAGCCGGCCGTCAGCATGCTGGTAACAACGCTGCAAGCGAGTTTTGTGAAGAAAGCCACCGAGCGGATTTATTTCACCTGCGAAGATGGTGAGGCTATGCTGGCGGCAATAGAAAAAGCAGTATCGTCCGGAGAAGGCCAAACCTTTACTGCCCGTAGCATTGGTAAAACGGCTAATACAACTTGCTTGCGTGTATCAGCTAAGTGCCATTTATATCTACCCTATCAAATCGCTGGGCGGCATAGCGCTGCAGCAAAGCTGGGTGCTGCCCAAAGGGCTGGAGCACGACCGCCGCTGGATGCTGATAGATGAGCAGCACCAGTTCATTACCCAACGCCAGTGGCCGCAGCTATCGCAGTTTGGCATGCGGCAGGAGGCAGATGGAAGTTTTGTGATTGTTCATCAGGGCGATGAACTGCTGTTGCCATTTACTACCGAAGGGCCGACAATTTCCGCCACCGTGTGGGACGACGTGGTGCAGGTGAAAGAAGTAAGCCAACAGCACCACGCCTGGTTTTCGGCCCGGTTGGGTACATCGGTCAGGTTGGTTCATTTTCCTGAAACAAACGACCGACCGGTTGACAGCCGCTACGCCCTGCATGGCGAGCATACCAGCCTCTCGGATGGCTATCCCATTTTGCTGATAGGCGAGGCCTCATTAGCCGATTTGAACAACCGGCTGGCCACTCCGGTGGATATGCGGCGGTTTAGGCCCAATCTGGTTTTTAGCGGCGGCGCGGCGTTTGATGAAGATGACTGGCGGCGTTTTAGCATAGGCGAGGTAGCACTGGTAGCGGTAAAGCCATGTGCCCGCTGTGTACTTACCACAGTAAACCCCGACACCGGCGAACGCGGCAAAGAACCCCTGGCTACCTTGAGTACTTATCGGCGGTTCGATCAAAAGGTGCTGTTTGGCCAAAACGTGCTTCCCATTACGCAGGGCTTGCTGAAGGTGGGTACCCCGATCAGCATGCTGCCTGACAGCGATGAGGAACTGCTATAAACCTTCGGCTGCTTTTTGCAAAAGCATTTGATGCAGGCGCAGTACTTGTGGCAGCAGCATCTCCTGCTCATCGTTTTGCAGCACTACATCGCACAGTTTCATTTTCATTCGCTCATCCAGCTGCTGCTGCATGCGGCTGAGCACTTCCTGGCGGCTCAGGCCATCGCGGCGCATTACCCGCTGTATACGCAAAGCCTGCGGCGCATATACGCCTACTATCAGGTCCATTTCGCCAGCCGAGCCCGACTCAAAAAAAAGAGCCGCTTCTTTGACGGCGTAGGGAGCAGTTTGCTGTCGCATCCATTGCTGGCCATCGGCTATCACGGCCGGATGGACCAGGCTATTCAGCAAGGCTATTTTTTCGGGCTGGCCAAATACCTGTGCAGCCAGCCAGGTTCTGTTGAGCTGCTGGCCCTGGTAGGCAGCGGGCCCAAAATGAACCCTGATGGCAGCTTTCAGGGCTTCGTCGGTTTCCATCAGCCGCTTGGCAGCGGTATCGGCAAAGTATACCGGCACCCCCAGCACCTGCAAGGTGCGGGCCACTACCGACTTGCCCGAACCAATGCCTCCGGTGATACCTACTTTGAGCATGGGTGCAGCTATTGTTTAAATTGCTCTTGCGTGGCAGAGTCTTCCCGCATCGGCTTCATCAGTGGCTGGCTTTTGTCCTTCTTGCCAAACACGCTCACATTTACGTAGCGCTTAGGATGCAATCGCAGGTCTTGCATCAGCAGGTTCAGGCTGTTTACGCTGCTGTTCAGGTTATCGTACAACTTGCGTTCGTACAGCAGGGCTCCCATGGTACCCTCCCGGCTATTTAGCTGGGCCATGGTACTCTTTACACTTTGCAAAGTGTTATTCAGTTCCGTCAGCGTCTTTTGCAGGTCCAGTTCATTCAGCTTTTGGGTGGTGTTGGCCAAATTGCCGGTAATGGCGTTGATATTGTCTTTATTAGCCACCAGGTTGCTGGTGACCGCTTCCAGGTTATTGGCTGTTTTGCTCAGACTTCCGGTCTCCTTGTTCAGCATCCCATTTACCGATTGCAAAGTCCTTGTTAGTTCCGCCGATGCTTTGGCCAGGTTAGCCACTACCTCCTGCACATGGCCCTGCATGCCGGGTGTAAGGGTGGCATTCAGCTTATCGGTTACGGCATCCAGCGAGGTCAGCAGGTTGTCCAGCGCTTTTTGGGTCGGTCCTAGTTTGTCGAAAATGCTGCCGAAAAAACCGGGCGTACTCATTGTTTTCAGCGTATCGCCTTTCTGTAGAAAAGTGCGGGCATCGCCTTTTACAATTTCTACCGCGGGGGTACCCAGCGGGTTGCTCTTGATTTGTGCGACTGAGTTCACAGGTATCTTGATGCCCTCCGTCATTGAGATGGTAACGATCACCGAGTTGAGTTCGTCATCTCCTGCAGCTATTTCGTATACCCTGCCTATCTGAAAGCCTTTCATGTACACCGGGTTGGCAGGCAATAATCCTTCACTTGATTCGAAGCGGGCCAATAAATAGTCAGATCGCTTCAACGGATTTTTGCCGGTCAAAAAATTGAACCCGAGAATAAACAGTGTGATGGTGATGGCCGTAAGGGCCCCAACCTTGGTTTCGTTGGAAACTTTGAATGCCATGCAACAAAATAACGGTAAAGCGCTGTGTTTACGGGTCAAAAAAAGCATCAGTGGCTTCGAACACCCTTCAGCGGTGGCAGCAAACCAGCCGCTTACTACCCGCAAAAAGAATCACTTCCTACCAGCAGCGCCTGCTTTCTCAGGATTTTCGAGTAAGGCTTTGTAGCGCTTTATTGCATTTACCACGGCACGGGCCATTTCTTTCTGTCCGGCTTCACTGGCCAGGTAGGCTTCCTCATCGGGGTTGTCTATAAAGCCAGTTTCTATAAGGATGCTGGGCATTTGTGTAGCCTGCAAAATCCAGATGCCTTGCCAATCGCGTTGCTGCACACCCCAGCTGTAGCGGCCAATGCCCGAAAACTCTTCTTCTACCATGGTGGCCAGTGTCAGGCTTTTTTGAAAAAAATACCGGGTATACTGGGCCGCTCTAATGCGAGCCTCTACCGGGTCTACGGCCAGCATTTCCTGATCCAGGCTGTCGTTTTCGCCGCCTTCGTATATCTCCGATTTTTGACCTACGCTGCGAATTTTTTGATTGTAATAGTCGCTGGCCAAAATGTAAGTCTGTGTACCCTTTACGGTAGCCGGCAGCCTGTATCGTTCGTACACCGGTACAGTGCGCTGTTTGGCTATCTTTTTACGCTTTTTGCCCTTGCCGCTGTACACATAGTAGGTTTCCTCTCGGGTACCTATCTGGCGGCGGCCATACCGCTGGTTGGCCAGCGAGGCATTCAGGTGCACAGAGATGAAAAGATCGCCTCCGCTGCGATTGGCAAAATCAGCCCGGTACTTCAGCGCGGCATTGATACTGCTGCTATTGCCCGGTAGCAAATCTGCGTCGCGGGTCATCAGCACGTTCAGGTCGGGCAGCTCTTGCTTTAGCAGGTCGCGTATTTTCAGCGAGATTTCCAGCGCCAGCTGTGCTTCTCTGGCAATGCTGCCTTTTGCACCACCATCGGGG
>JALOMC010000302.1 GCA_025455665.1 Chitinophagaceae bacterium
GACCCAGTCGAGGCGAGGACTTGGAGCGAATGGCCCGAACAGTTGCCGGGTGATGCACTGTAGCCGATGCTCCTCTTGTATTTTATTTGAAAAGTAGTGGCGCCGCTAGAGGGCCCAAGCCACAATTTGATTGGCCCACTCGGACCGGTAGGGTGTTTGAATGCGGAGGTAGTTATCGGTATAACCCTCCATCATACCGGCTTTGTCGTGCCCTTCAAACAGTACGGGCCGCTGCTGCCCGCGGTGTTGTTCGGTAAAGTATTGCAGCTTCATGTAGCTCAGGTTGCGCAGGGTTTTGTTGCGTTCGTGGCGCAGCTGTACTGGCACCACCGGCTGTATCTCAAGGGCCTTGGTATTTGCCCGTTCGCTGTAGGTGAATACGTGCAGGTAGCTCACATCGAGGCTGTGCAAAAACTCGAATGTTTCCTGAAAAAGGGCATCAGTTTCGCCGGGAAAGCCCACAATCACATCTACCCCGATGGCGCAGTGGGGCATCAACTGCTTGATGCGGGCCACCCGGTCGGCGTATAGCTGGCGCTTGTAGCGGCGGCGCATCAGGCCCAGTATTTTATCGCTGCCGCTTTGCAGCGGAATGTGGAAATGCGGCATAAAGGCCCGGCTCTGGGCTACAAAATCGATGATCTCGTCGGTGAGCAAGTTGGGCTCAATGCTGCTGATGCGGTAGCGGCTGATGCCGGCTACTTTATCTAGTGCCTTTACGAGGTCGAAAAAGTTTTCGGCGTAGTCGTCGTTGCCATCGGGGCCCTTGCCAAAGTCGCCGAGGTTCACGCCGGTCAGCACTATTTCTTTTACGCCCTCAGCAGCTAGTTTTTCGGCATTGGCCACCACATTGGCCACGTTGTCGCTGCGGCTTTTGCCACGGGCCATGGGGATGGTGCAAAAGCTGCAACTGTAGTCGCAGCCGGTCGCCCTTGCTCAGCTCGGCCAGGTGCCGGCCGATGTTGAACTTTTCAGCTGCTCCCAGTACCAGGTCTACGCCCGGTATCTCGGCTATTTCTTTGGGCTTTAGCTGGGCGTAGCAGCCGGTAATGACCACCAGGCTTTCGGGCGCCCGGCGCTGGATGCGGCGCACCAGCATGCGGCATTCTTTGTCGGCATTATCCGTTACACTGCAGGTGTTTATCACATACACATCGGCCCGGTCGGTAAACTCTTTCTTTTCAAAACCCTCCGTTTCCAACTGGCGGGCCAGCGTGGAGGTTTCAGAAAAGTTGAGCTTGCAACCCAGCGTATGAAACGCGACAGATTTTTTGTGATTGGTGGCCAGCATGCGGGGCGCAAAATTAAGCCGCTCGTTTGCACGAACGGCTTGTTTAAGAAATATTTGGAGGCGCCCCAGGGGCTTAAAACACGTTGGCGCTGTCTTTTTTGGCCTGCAAAAAGGCCTTGGTAGGTACTTTTTGATAGGTCATCAAAAATTCAATCTTGCCATTCTTTACCCGCCAGTTATCGTCGAAAATGGCAGAGTCGCGGCGGCCACCTTTTTCTACCCATTTGTTGTAGCTGGTGGTGTATACCCATTCTTCGCCGCTGTCTTTGTCGCGTAGCGAAACCGCCGAAATGATTTCGTTGCTGGTGGTGCCATAGCCAGCCCTGTTTTTACCCAGCACCTCGTTGATGCGCCCATTGGGTACGGCTATTTCATTGCGGCTATCGGGCAGGCGTAGCCGCAGCGTATCGGCACAAAGGCCCGCTACTTCATTGGCCCGGCCGGCATCCCAATGCTGGTAAAAGTTCAGTACCAGCTTTACATTGTCGGGGCTGCCTATTTCCCAGTTTTTGTACCGGATAGGAATGCCATAGTCTACCTGTGCGGTGGCAGCAGTATCAGTGCTGGCAGCAGGTGGCGCAGTAGTACCAGTGTCGGCCGGTGTGCAGGCGGTGGCCGCCAGCAGCAGGCCGAGGCTCCATAGTTGGGTGGTCAGTTTCATGAGCAATAATGATTTCGAGGACCTGAATATAGGTAAGCTGCCACAGAAAACAGGTCGTGGTGCTGTTGTTGCATCGGTTTTTTTTGGATACGGAAACGGTAGATATGGCCGGTAGTGACAGCAGCCGATAGCGTGGGCAAGGGCTGATACGGCCACCGCAGCTGGCAAGTGAGGGCAGGCAGGGCTGCTACAGGCCGGTGCAGCTACGCCAGTACATTGAGTGGCTACAGCGGTATAGCCGCTGGCTTCGGCTACTGTTTTGGCAGTAGCTGGTGTGGCTTTTTCTACCAATTTCAGGTGATCAATCTGCACCGACATCCGCCGGCGCTGTGCCGGGTACGGGTATCATACTTTAATTTTTTACCACATGAAAAAACGATGGATGCTGGCGCTGCTGGCAGCAGCTTTGGGCGCCCAAAGCTGCGACAACAAAAACAACTTGCAGGCTGCGGCCAACGATATGTGCCAATGCTTTAATGGCATCAAGGACTCGTTGAATCCCACCAGTATTGCCATTTTTAGCCGGGTGGCCAAAGCCGACAACGCCGGCGAGGCCTATGCAGCCGAAATAGCCAAGCTGGATATGGCCGATGTACAACGACTGAACAAGGCCCTGATGATGGCTGGTACACCTGGTACCAAAGTATATGAGTGCCTGCAGGGGCTGGACCAACGCCACAAAGGCGTAATGCCCAAAACGGAAGCCGAGGCAACCGAAAAAATACTAGCCGCCATGGCCGGTAAAGATGGCTGCGAAATAATGGTGGCACTGCTGCGCATGCAGGCCGAAAAGCAGAAAAAATAGTCATTTGGTGGGGGTGGAGTGGTTCGTAACCCAACCATGAATACAAGCGTGATGCTTGTAAGACAACCCTGGCAACAGGGTTGTTCTTTTTCTAATGCCACTGTTTGTTGTCGTCGCCCTCAATGGCAGCATCCAGTTTACGCTCTATGAACCAATTGAGGCCACGCCGGTATAGGAAGGAAAAGATGACAACTAACAGGGCTACTAGAAATCCTAATTGCTGGTATTCGCCCGGAATAAAAAACACCGAAACAAGGACGCTGATACCTACTACAAGACCCATCAGCCATACCCATGGCTGTATGCCAAACAGCTTGCTGAAACCGTCCACGAGGTAGTAATAGCGGCGTGTAGATTGATCGATAAAACCAATGATCATGTCGTTGGCTATGATCAGCTCCACTTCCTGATCGGGGTAAATGGGCAGGTCATTGCCCGCCACGGTAAAATGGCAGTCGGTACCGGTGCGGGGCAGCCTGAATACGATATCAGTAGCCGTTTGAGAAATAAACAAATGAAAGCCATACATGCCGGTGCCGGTGCTGTATTTGTTGCTGTATTTTACCAGGGCAGGCAGGGTGGTCAGCGAAATTTGATGACCCAGGATGAGTGTTTGCGATTGCATGGGTGGGGCGGTGGTTTACCCGGCAAAAAGTGTCGGCCACAAACTGGTGCAAGTTATTCTTTTTTGGCTGTTCCGCTGTTGCATTTTCCAATCTTCTTTTTCTAATAGCGGCGCTATTTCGCAGGTCTATTTCAGCAATTGCGCCAATGCTTGCTTATCCACGGTCAGTAGTCCCACTTTTGGCAGTCGCCGCGTCAGTTCACGCCAGTTGGCATCTTGCTTATAAATGCGCTGCAGCAGGGCGGCAGCTTTGCTTATTTGCTGGTTATTGGCCAGGCCAATGGCTGTCCAGTATTGCATTTCCAGATTGGCCGGAAACAAGCGCATAGCAGCCTGATAGGCCTGCATGGCTTTGTCCAGTTCTCCTTTTTCAATCGCCAGATCGCCATCGTTCATCAGGGTGTAGGCCTGGTGCACTTTCAGCAGGCGTTGTAGTTCTTGCAATGGTCGGGGGTGGTCGTCTACCCGCAGGTCGGTTAGCCGGCCGTGCCACGGTGCCAGGCTGCTATCGCCGCTCACCACCAGCAGGGCTGCACTTTGCTGGCCGCGTATATCGCCACCCTGCGCTTGTGCTGCCTGCAAGGCTGCCAGCAGTCGCTGCGCCAGTGGCTGGCCGTAGCTGCTTTTAAAGGCGGCGGCCATGGCTTCGCACACGGTGGGCTTCAGCATCATATTGCTTTGCACACTAAAGTTGGGGCCAACAATATGGCTGGCATGGTCAATACAATTGCTGCCGGTATGTGCAGCTATCCGGCCTTTTGCATCTATCATGGCTACCTGCCGTACCGCACCGGCTTCATCGGCCTGCAGCAGTTGGGCCAGGGCTGCCGGGGCACTCAGGCCCTGCTTCATCAGGCGCAGTCCTTCGTGTCCGTATCGCTTGTCTACAAAGCTTTGGGTAGCTACCACGCCCACGCCATTTTCGCCCCAGCTTACTATCGCGGGCTACAATGCTGTAGGTATGTGCCAGTGGGCTGGTTTGCTTGTACACCTGGGTCATAGCTGCCGTTCCCGGTAGCATCAGCAGCAGGCAGCTGGCTATCTTCTTCATGTGTCATCGATTTTGGAAGCATGAAAGTAAGTGCAGACCAACTGCCTGTGCCAGCCTGATGATGGGCGGCGACGCTTGTGCAAAACTTTTTCCCTTGCCCTTTTGCATGGCGGCCAATACATTCGCAGCCCACCAAAAAAAGGGGTAGCAATATGTTGGAATTTGTGCCGGCGGTGAGTGCCAAATTGCAGATCAGATCCAATCAGGTAGAAGCTGTGCTGCGGCTGTTGGGCGAGGGGGCTACCATCCCGTTTATTGCCCGCTATCGCAAAGACCAGACCGGCAACCTCGATGAGGTGCAGATTCAGGCTATTCAGGAAGAAGCAAAATTTCAACAGGAATTTGCCGAACGGAAGGCGTTTATTGAAAAGACGATAGCCGAGCAAGGCAAGCTGACCGATGCGCTACAGACGGCGCTGAACAAAGCCAGTACCCTGGCCGAACTGGAAGACATTTACCTGCCTTACAAGCCCAAGCGCAAAACCAAGGCTCAAACAGCCCGCGAAAACGGACTGGAGCCGCTGGCTACCCTGCTGCTGGCGCAGGCCGATGCAGATGTGGAGGCTGTGGCGGCCGGTTTCATCAATGAAAAAGTAGGCAGTGCAGAGGAAGCTTTGCAAGGTGCCCGCGACATCATAGCCGAAACGGCCAATGAAGACGCCACCGTGCGTACCCGGCTGCGCCGCTTGTTTGAAACCGAAGGCTTGCTCATCAGCAAAGTACTGACGGGGAAAGAAACGGAAGCCGCCAAGTTCAAAGACTATTTCGACTATAGCGAACCTATCAGTAAGGTGCCGGCCCACCGGGCACTGGCGGTGCTGCGGGGCTTTATGGAAGGCTTTTTGCGTATCAGCATCGAGCCTGCCGAGGAGCCGGCATTGGAAATACTGGAACACCAGTTTGTAAAAGGCATGAGCCACGAAGGGGTGCATGTGAAGAAGGCACTGAAAGATGCCTGGAAGCGCCTGCTGCAGCCCTCGCTGGAAAGCGAGTTTCGCATGGCGCTGAAAACTCGCAGCGATGAAGATGCGATTCAGGTTTTTGCCGACAACCTGCGCCAACTGTTGCTGAGCAGCCCGCTGGGTGGCAAGCAACTACTAGCCATAGACCCAGGCTACCGCACCGGCTGCAAAACGGTGGTGCTGGATAAGCAGGGCGACCTGCAAACCAACACGGTCATTTACGTACATGAGCCCAACCGCCTTTATCAATCGGAGCACGTGGTGCGCCAGCTGGTGCAGCAGTATGGCATCGAAGTCATTGCCATTGGCGATGGCACTGCCGGCCGCGAAACCGAGAAGTTTATCAAAGGATTGCAACTAGGCTTGCCGGTGTTTCTGGTAAATGAAGATGGTGCCAGCGTGTACAGCGCCAGCGAAGTAGCCCGGGAAGAATTTCCCAACGAAGATGTAACCGTGCGAGGGGCTGTGAGCATTGGGCGCCGGCTGATGGACCCGCTGGCCGAGCTGGTGAAAATTGATCCGAAAAGCATTGGCGTAGGGCAGTACCAGCACGATGTAAACCAGGTGCGTTTGAAAGAAAAACTGGATCAGACGGTAGAAAGCTGCGTAAACCTGGTAGGGGTGAACCTGAACACAGCCAGCCGCCACTTGCTGCGCTACGTCAGCGGCATTGGCGATACCATCGCTGCCAACATTGTGACCTACCGTCGGGAAAACGGACCTTTTACAAGCCGCAGCCAGCTGAAAAAAGTAGCCCGCCTGGGCGACAAAGCCTTTGAGCAGTGTGCCGGTTTTTTGCGCATACCACAAGCCAATAATCCGCTGGACAATAGTGCCGTACACCCCGAAAGCTACGAGGTAGTAGCAGCCATCGCCGCCGACCTGCAGGTGACGGTGAAAGAACTGGTAGGTAGTGAGGCATTGGTAAAAAAAGTAGACGCCAAGCGCTATGCCAGCTTTGGCGAACTACGGGTGGCTGATATTTTAAAAGAGCTGACCAAGCCCGGCCTCGACCCGCGGGCCGAAGCCGAAAGCTTTGAGTTTGCGGCTATCTATAGTGTGGAAGAAGTACAGGTGGGCATGGAGCTGCCGGGCGTGGTCACTAACCTGACCAAGTTTGGTGCGTTTGTAGACATTGGGGTGAAGCAAGATGGGCTGGTACACGTAAGTGAAATAGCGCACCGCTACATCAGCGATCCGGCGGAGGCACTAAAGCTGGGGCAACAAGTAAAAGTAAAAGTGCTGGAGGTAGACCTGGTGCGCAAGCGCATCGCACTCAGCATTAAGCAAACCGAACCGGCACCTGCCGGCGGTAAGCGGCCAGGCGGCGCACCGCCCCGTGGGCAGCAGCCGCACAAACCTGCGTCATCCGCTTCCCGTGATCTCGGCGAGCTGAGCATGAACGATGCACTGAGTGCCTTGAAAAGTAAGTTTAAGAAATAAATGGTGCTGGCTGCGCTGGCGGGGCTACGCAGGCTG
>JALOMC010000303.1 GCA_025455665.1 Chitinophagaceae bacterium
TCCAGCCCCAGTAGCTGCATCAGCTCGGGTTTGTGGGCGGCCCCCATCAGCACTACTATGCTTTTGCCGGGGTGCGCCTGGCGCACTTGCTGTATGCGGCGGGCCATGTGGGCATTGCGGGCCTGCCAAAAATCTTCCTGCTCCTGGTGGTCTTGTACCAGCGCCGAATCGGCTGTATGTCGGCGGCCCAGTTGGGTATTGGCCAGCCGCTCGGCCTGCATGTACATCAGCAGCGAGTCCATGTGGCGGCGGCTGTTCATGCTGGCCAGGTCCAGCTCCAAAAAACGTTCGCTGAAGTAGTGGTCCAGCGCATCGTAGCTGGCAAACAGCGCCCGTTCGGCCGAGTCCATGCGGCCGGCAGCGTAGGCGGCGTTCAGCGAGTCGGTCAGCCGGGTGTTGATGTGAATCATTTCGCTGACAAATCGTTTGCGATCGAAGCTGGTATCATAACCCAGGATCAGGCATTGCGGCTGCCGGCGGCTATAGCGCTGCAGGGCTGTTTGCTCTATGCTCACGTGGGCCACACCCAAAAAGCTGGCTGTTCGCAGCCCAAAAACCCGCCGAAAGTCTTTATCGCTTTCCCACAGCACTATATCGGGCTGCCAGCTTTGCAAATAGCGCAGCAACTGCTGGTGGCTCATGCGGGCATTGCCGGCGTGGCGGGTGCCCACCAGCAGTACCTGCCCGGCGGGCAGGGGGGCGGCCGCTTGTGCAGCCGCGGTTTGTGCGGCGCTTGCCAGGCTGGCTGCCAGCAGTAGTATGGAAAAATGAATGCGCATGGTGGGCCTAACAAGTAAGATGGCTACTGGTTGCGTTCATCAGTTGGTTTGGCCTGCAGGGCTGCCGCGGCGCCTTTGTTAAAAATGATTTTGTACAAAAAAATCAGCGCCGTCAGTGCAAAAATGCCGGCAATGATGTAGTTGATCAGGCTACGGTTGCCATCCATGTGCTTTACCAATACCTGCCCGCCGCATACAAATATGGCCAGCCCGGTAAGCGTACCTATCCCAATGCCTATGGAGTACCAATTGAAATAGCGTTTGTCTGCTTTGAGCACACCCTTGCCAAACAGCACCGTACTCCAGCCAAACCAAAAGGGTACCTGCATGGGGTTGAGGGCGCTCATACTGATGCCCAGCGCAAACGAGTTGATATCGGCATTCAGGATCACGTTTTTGCCGCCATCTTCGGGGTGGGCCGCCGCCATAAAACTGGTAACGGCCAGCGCTGCTACTATCAGAAAAGCGGCCCAATCCAGCCAGCGCAGCAGATGTACGCGGTGCCGTATCCAGTTGATGCCCACCAGCGATACACGCACATACGCCACCTCTATGATGGCTGCCCCTATGCTGAAGAGGCAAGCCGCGTACAAGCCTTCGGCAATGGAAATTTGCATGGCCGCCACATTAATAGTGCCCAGCGGCAGCGTGCCCAGTGCACTGATGCCAAGGCCCCAGATAGCAATACGTAGCAGCGGATTCATAACGACAGGCGCCAAATATAGGCGGCCCTTGAAAGCATCCTCCAAAATGTGCTGGCACAGCGCCGGCGCCTTCGGTTCAAAAACCGCATTTTTGCAAAAACCATGGCGCCGGGCTACTCCGCCTGCGCTTCAGTTAAATGCCGCTATATGAATGTAAAAACCATGGCTGAATGGGCTGCCGAAGGGGCAGCACCCGAGGTGTTGTTTTGGGTGGGATGTGCTGGCAGTTTCGACCAGCGGGCACAAAAGGTAACGAAGGCATTTGCCCAAATACTGGAGGCCGCCGGCATCAGCTACGGCATACTGGGTGCCGAAGAAATGTGTACCGGCGACCCGGCGCGGCGGGCTGGCAATGAGTTTTTGTTTCAGATGATGGCCTTTCAGAACATACAGGTGCTCAATGGCTATGGTGTCAAAAAAATTGTGACTACTTGTCCGCACTGCTTCAATACCCTGAAAAATGAATACCCCGATTTGGGCGGCCACTACGAAGTGATACACCACACCACCTTGCTGCAGCAGCTCATCAATGAGGGTAAACTGAAGCTGAAGGAAGGGGGCAGTTTCAAAGGCAAGCGCATCACCTACCACGATAGCTGCTACCTGGGCCGCACCAATAATATTTATGAAGCGCCCCGTGCCGTGCTGGAAGCGCTGGATGCCGAACTGGTAGAAATGAAGCGCTGCCGTAGCAATGGATTGTGCTGCGGTGCCGGCGGTGCGCAAATGTTTAAAGAAGAGGAGAAAGGTGATACGCGGGTAAACTGGGAACGAAGCCAGGAAGCATTGGCCACCGGCGCATCGGTGATAGCGGCGGCCTGCCCTTTTTGTAATACCATGATGACCGATGGTGTGAAAAAGAATGAAAAAGAAGAGCAGGTGCAAGTGTTGGATGTAGCCGAATTGGTGGCACAAAGTTTGAAATAAGGGCAGCACACCCAACCCTGCCGGCACTACAGCAGCAGGCGGCCACGCTGGCTTTTCCTGCACACGCCTTTTTTTCAAGTCTCAAATTCCGGAATTTCAAATTTTTCCATGTCCAGTATTCTCATCATCGACGACGAAAGAGCCATCCGCAATACGCTGAGCGAAATACTGCAGCACGAAGGCTACAAGGTAGAAGTAGCCGAAAATGGTGAAATGGGCTTTGAGCTGTTCAAAAAAAACAGCTACGATGTGGTATTGTGCGACATTAAAATGCCGAAGATGGACGGCATGGAATTTTTAGAAAAGAGCCGGGAGGTAAACCCCGATGTTCCCCTGATCATGATCAGTGGTCACGGCAATATTGAAACAGCGGTAGAGGCAGTAAAAAAAGGTGCGTACGACTACATATCAAAGCCGCCCGATCTCAACCGGTTGCTCATTACCATTCGCAATGCCACCGACAAAACCACGCTGGTAACTGAAACACGCACCCTCAAGCGCCGCATCAGCCGGGTGCAGGAAATGATAGGTGAAAGCGAAGCCATCCAGAAGATAAAGGAAACGGTGAGCAAGGTGGCCCCCACCGATGCCCGGGTATTGGTAACGGGAGAAAATGGCGTGGGCAAAGAACTGGTGGCCAAATGGCTGCACGAACAAAGCCAGCGCAGCAAGGGGCCGCTGGTGGAGGTAAACTGTGCCGCCATCCCCAGCGAGCTGATTGAAAGCGAACTGTTTGGCCACGAAAAAGGATCATTTACATCGGCCGTCAAGCAGCGTATCGGCAAGTTTGAACAGGCCAATGAAGGCACGTTGTTTTTAGATGAAGTGGGAGATATGAGCCTGGAGGCGCAGGCCAAAGTGCTGCGGGCCCTGCAGGAAGGAACCATTACACGGGTGGGCGGCGACAAAGAAATAAAAGTGAATGTGCGGGTAGTGGCCGCTACCAATAAAGACCTGATGGCCGAAGTAGAAGACAAGCGTTTTCGCATGGATCTTTACCACCGGCTCAGCGTCATTCTTATTCATGTGCCGTCGCTCAATGATCGGCGGGAAGATATTCCCCTGCTGGTTGACTATTTCTTGGGGGCCATCTGTACCGAGTACGGCATTGCTAAAAAAACAATGGAGGCCGAAGCCATCGGTCTGCTACAGCAGCACTATTGGAC
>JALOMC010000304.1 GCA_025455665.1 Chitinophagaceae bacterium
GCCGGCCCACTTGTCTACATCGGTACGCAGGCTTAGTTCCAGTCCTTGCATTCTTACCTTGCCCAATGTTTGAAACGCTTCGTTGCGGGCTGCTGAGTAGAAATTATTGATATCGTTTCTGAAGAAAGCCAGTTCACCACTGACGGCACCTCTTGCCCACGAGCCTCGCAGCCCTGCATCAAAGCTGTTGCTGGTTTCTGGTAGTATATTGATGTCGGACGCTGGTGTGATATTGGTGGTGGTCACATTGCCATTGGCATCTACCGTCAAAAAGCCAAAACCCGCGGTAGGGGGCAAAAAGCCTTGCCAGTAGCTGGCATGCGCCGTTAGTTGGCTGGCAGGCTTGCTGATGACGTCATACTCCAGCGTAAAGCCTGGCAACCAAACATTGTAGTTGTTTTCAAGCCGCAGGTCTTCGGTGCCGGCAAGGCCTGCATTGGTCGATAGTGCCAGCAGGTTTTGATTGGTCATGCTGATCGATTCCATTCGCAGCAAAGCAGTTGCGCTGAAGCGATTGTATTGCCACTTGTTTTTTGCAGCAAACTGCCATGCCTGTAGCAGGTTGAGCTGATCAGTGGTAAGCCGGCCGCTGCGGGCAAAACGGCTGCTGTCGGCCGTCAAAAATCCGTTGCGAAAGCGTTCATGATGCAGCCCCACAGATACGTCCAATTGATTAGACCAATGCTGCCCTTTCGTTTTCCACTGCATGGTTTGGCGCAGGCCGCTGTTTTTAAAATTTCGCAGGCGGTTGCCGGTGTTTTCTCTGAAGAGACTGCCGCGGGTTTGACCAGCCCGTATCCAATCATCTTCACCAAACGTGCTCACCTCATTGAGGTACGAAAAACGGCTGTTGACAATGGCGTCGCCCAAAATGCGGCGGGCATCGGCGGCCCTGATCACGACAAAGTTTTGCCGCCACCAGTCGTAGTCGAAATTGCTGTAGTAGCCGGTGGTATTAAATGTGAGCCGACCAAGGCGCCATTCGTACCCGGCATCCAATGCTGTTCGCTTTACTGAAAAGGCATCGGCATCAAATGGATTTGAACGGGGGGCATGTTTAAATGTAAACGGTGTGAGGCCAAAGTAGGTAGTGGTGTAGTACTCATCATGGTGGTTGAATTTGAAGTAGACGTTGCTGCGAGGTCCTACGTCGATGAATACTTTGCCACTGGCATTTACACTGCGCATACTGTTGTTGTCAATGAATCCATCGAAGCGTTTGTACAGTACACCAAAGTCGGCTGCTACTTTGTTCCATTTGCCACCATAGTTCAGCATGCCGCTGAAGAAATTGTGTTGGCCACCAGTGATGTTTACCTCGGTACGGGGCGCATAGTTGGGCGTTCGGGTAATGTAGTTGATAGCACCGTAAATACTTTGTCCGCCATGCATCAGCATTTCGGGCCCTTTCAAAATTTCGATGCCTTGTAGCCGCTCCGGCGGCGTGTTGTAATACACTTGTGGATCGAGGTAGGGGGCGCAGGCCATGGCTACGTTGTCTTCCATTACCAATACGCGTACACTGCGGCGTGGGTTGCTGCCACGTATGCCTACATTCAGCCGGTTGCTGATGCCCATGTCACCTTGTACCAGCAGGCCGGGTGCAGTGCGCAGTATTTCTTCGGTGCCCAGTGGCTGCTGACGTTCAAAGTCGGTTTTGCTAAACACATAATTGCTGCCGGCAACCGAGGTGAGATAACGTTTTTTGCTTTCGGTAATCGTCACTTCTTTCAGCAGCAGGTTGCTTTGGATCGTATCGTTGCGAGGGCTGGTGGATGGCTGTGCCTGCACAGTATGGGTGCATAGGCACACACCTACCAGCACGGGTATTATTCGTGTCATGATGATTAAAGCGGTAGAGAATGTAAATGAGTTGTCAGCCCTCCGAATGCTGTGATGCATGAGGGCATAGAAAATTTCAGTTACGCAAGTGCTGTCAGCTATTGAACGCCGGCGGTTTGAAACAGTCGCGACAAGGGTGGGACAGTGCAAACACCTGGCATGAATGATGCTCCGTGCCGAACAAGGGGAAGATGAAATGAAACTGAACCGGCATGCTCAGTGCCCAGGTATGCACCGGCTGTTGTGTATTGTTGTCGTTGGAGTAGTCTTCAAGCCATTTTTCCAATTGCTGCTCCAGGTGGTCGGGCACTACCAACACGCTGTCTGTGGTTACTGCCAACACATCGTACCAGGCGCCGTTCCACTCAAATTCCTTTTCACCATGTACCCAACTTGTGTGAGCGGTTACAGCAGCTATCTCAAATTGCACGGTGAGGGAAGGAGGGGCGATGGCAGCCAATTGGCGCAGGCGCTGTGGTTTCCAATAAAACTGCTGCCAGGCCTGCACCAGCACCGGCAGGCTGGTAGCCAGCAGCAAGCTGCCGAGCAGCCACCCAACCAATATGTTGAAGCGAGGAGCCATGCGCCGTGGTGCAAATAAGGCAGCCGCTGCAATATTGCCAACTGCCCATAGCACTGGCATAACGATGCGTTATGAAAAATGAAAAATGTTGAAAAACTGTTCGATTGCGTCAGCTTTTCTTCCATTTCAGTTTGATCCATTTTTCCAGCTCTACGGCGTGAAAAACCACCGCCGACATGCCAATGCAAATGCCCAGCTCTTGCAGGGTAAGTGGCTGTGTTTTGAAAATAGTATTCAGGAAAGGCAGGTAAACCACGGCCATTTGCAAACCAAACGTAAACACGACCGCACCCAGCAGCGGTGTATTGCTCAGTAGGCCTTGCTGAAAAAGAAATTGGCGTTCGCTGCGGATGGCCAGCGCATGGCCCAGCTGCGACAAGGACAGTACGGTGAACACCATGGTTTGCCAGTGCGATACGCCGTAGTGTACGCCATATGCCTGTACTGCCAACGTAACGGCCGCCATCAGAATGCCTACCCAAAGTATGTGAACACCAAGCCCGCCGGCAAACAGGCTTTCGGCGCTGGGGCGGGGCGGTCGCTTCATCACATCTGCTTCGGCATTTTCGCTGGCCAATGCCAGGCCGGGTAGCCCATCTGTCACCAGGTTGATCCACAAAATGTGAATGGGCAGCAGCGGCATAGGTAAGGCTACCAGTGGTGCCAGAAAGATGGTCCAGATCTCGGCACTGTTACAGGTCATGATGTACTTCACAAACTTGCGGATGTTGTCGTAGATCCGCCGGCCTTCTTTCACTGCTTTTACAATGGTGGTAAAGTTGTCGTCGAGCAAGATCATGTGGGCAGCTTCCTTGCTCACATCGGTGCCGTTAATGCCCATGGCCACGCCAATGTTGGCAGCCCGCAGGCTGGGCGCATCATTCACCCCATCGCCTGTCATCGATACAAAGTGCTGGCGCTGTTGCAGCGCTTTTACAATGCGCAGTTTTTGCTCGGGCGAAACCCGGGCGTATACTGCCGTCTGCTCCACCTGTGCGGCAAAATGCTCATCTGACAGTTGCTGCAGTTCGCTGCCCGTCAGCAGGTAGTCTTCTTTTTGCAGCAGTCCTATTTCAGCGGCGATGGCTTTGGCCGTAGCAGGGTGGTCGCCGGTGATCATGACCGGCTTGATGCCTGCCTGCAAGCATTC
>JALOMC010000305.1 GCA_025455665.1 Chitinophagaceae bacterium
TCATCGGGGCCGGTGCCGGCGGGCACGGCGGCGGCGGGCAGGTTGGGCAGTTGGATGGCCAGGTCTTGCTGGGCAGTTTCTACCGCGGTCAGCTTTTCTTTCAGGCTTTTTTCCTGCTCTTTCAGCTGGGCTACTTCGGCTTTTTTGGCGTCGGCTTCTTCCCGCTTGCCCTCTTTCATGAGGCCGCCAATGGCTTTGGCAGCCAGGTTGCTTTGGTTGAGCACGCTGTCCAGCTCTTGCTGTAGTTGCCGGCGTTCGGCATCAAGGGTGCTGATCTGATCGACCATCTCCACCTGCTTGAATTGCTTGTGGGCCAGGCGTTCTTTTACAAAAGCGGGGTTGTCGCGGATGAGCTTTATATCGAGCATGGGTACTGTATTTGGAAAGAATGGCCGCAAAGATAACCGATGCAACCGAGGGGCGCTGCAGGTACTGTGTGCCGGGGCTGGTAGTGGCTATGAGGTGGTACGAGGCCCGGTGCGTGAGGGATACGGAGGGCCTGGTGCGCAGCGCAGCGGAGCACGGAAGCGCAGCGGACCCCGTAGTAGCCCGACCCGCAGGGGCACGCCCAACTGCCCCATGGGCCCGCGGGCCAAATGGTGCTTGTGAATGCCGGAACTTGTGTACGATGGCCTGTTATCTGTCCACATCTTTGCAGGCATGATGACGACCGATGACCTGCAGCAGCGCTGGTGGAACCTGGAGGCACAACTGGTAGAACGGTTTGGCAAGAAGCCTGACCTGGATGCTATTTTGTACCTCATTGGCATGCAGGAAATGCAGCTGTTTGATGAAAACATTTCGAAAGAAACCAAGCAAGACCTGATGCACGTGGCGGTATGCACCATCTTGCTGCCGAGCGGCTACTACCAGCTGACGCACCGCGATGAAGACGGATGGCCGCACTTTCAGCAGTTGAAGGCCCTGCCCGATATGGGCCTGCGGGAGCAGGAAGATTTTTTGAAGGACCATGTGCTGCTGTATTTTGAGCAGGAGCGGTTTGAGGCAGGAAACCTGACGGAATGATGAAGGCGGAATGATGAATGAGGGCGTTGCTCCTCTGCGATGATCTGCGCCATCTGCGGGAGCGTTTTCCTCGCAGAGGCACAGAGGCATTGCTGATTTCGGGAGGATGATTTCCGATTTCCTCTGCGATGATCTGCGCCATCTGCGGGAAACCTGACGGAATGATGAATGAGGGCGTTGCTCCTCTGCGATGATCTGCGAGATCTGCGGGAAACCCAACGGAATGATGAATGAGGGGATGGCCGTCAACTGATGGCCGGAACGCTGCATCCGTTTGGCCAGGTGCCTTTAGCCCGCTATTTTCAGCCTGACAGCGCCCCTCCTCCATCATCCACATTATTTGCTCCTATGCTAATTCGATTACTGTTTTTGGCAAGCCTGTTGGCCGCGGCCTGCGGCAGCCCCCGCCAGTTCAGAAGCCTGCAGCCCGATGAGAAAGCAGCACTGAAACAATACAAGCGCCTGCTACCCCGCCGCGATACCAGCGATTATGTGCTACTGATGACCACGCAGGGCCACATGGTGCTGAAACTGTACAACGAAACACCGCTGCACCGCGACAATTTCATCAGCAAGGTGAAAGCCGGCTTTTACGATAGTCTGCTGTTTCACCGTGTCATCAACAACTTTATGATACAGGGCGGCGACCCAGGCAGCAAGTATGCCAGCGCCACCCAAATGCTGGGTAGCGGCAGCGCACCCGGGCAGGAGCGTATACCTGCCGAATTCAGAACCAGCCAGGGCATTTTTCACAAACGCGGGGCACTGGCCGCAGCCCGCGACAATAACCCCGACAAGGCCAGCAGCAACTGCCAGTTTTATATAGTGCAGCGGCCCGCCTGGCGCCCCGGCCAGCTGGATAGCACCATTGTACAGCGCAACCTGACGCTGACAACCCCACAAAAGGAGCTGTACACCACACTGGGCGGCACGCCCCACCTGGATGGTGGCTACACCGTGTTTGGCGAACTGGTGACGGGCTTTGAAGTACTGGACAGCATAGCTGCTACCAAAACCCGCCCCGGCGACCGGCCCGAAAAAGACGTACGCATGCGCATGTTTGTGCTACGCGACCGGAAGCAGCGATAATGGCCGAGCCAATGGCCGGCACCGCCGCATGGCGAAAGTCACAGAAAAGACCCCCTGCGTTTGCAGACAACAAACAGCCGGCTCGCTTGGCAACAACTGAACCTGTGAACTTTTGAACCTGTGAATACGTGAACTGTTGAACTTCCAAACTCACCTGCGGCCGAAAGCCATTTTCGCTTTAGGTTTGCACCCTCTCCACTAATCGATCTCTTTTTTTCAAAATCACTTGCAATGAATTTTCCTTCGGAGCTGAAGTACACCAAAGACCACGAATGGATTCGCCTGGAAGGCAATGTAGCCACCGTGGGTATTACCGATTTTGCGCAGCGGGAACTGGGCGATATTGTGTATGTAGACATTGACTCGGTAGGAAAAGACCTGGCAGCCGAAGCAGTGTTTGGCACGGTAGAAGCGGTGAAAACCGTCAGCGACTTGTTTTTGCCGCTGGCCGGTAAGGTGCTGGAGGTAAACCCGGCGCTGAACAACCAGCCTGAACTGGTAAACAGCGACCCCTACGGCGAAGGCTGGATGGTGAAGATGGAAGTAGCCAACACTGCCGATGTAGATGGTCTGATGAGTGCCGACGCTTACAGCGCCATGGTGGGCTAAGCCTGCCTCTTTTTTTGCAAATGCCACCGGCGGCGAACCGAACCACCACGTGGGCTGTACTGACAGCGGTCACGCTGCCGTGGCTACACGTTGCCATGACGTATCTGAAAAAGCGTTGAGTAGCCAACCCCCATATACCGAGGCCGAGTTGATTGCTTTGTTGCAACAAAGGCAGCAAACTGCCTATGCCTACCTGTACGATCACTACAGCACGGCGCTGAATGGCATAATTTTACCCATTGTACGCGACCAGGCTGCTGCCGAGGATGTGCTGCAGGAGGTGTTTGTACGTATTTTCAGAAAAATAGAACAGTACGACGCTGGCAAAAGCCGGCTGTACACCTGGATGGCACAAATAGCCCGCAATGCAGCCATCGACTGGACCCGCAAAGAAGGGCACCAGCCGGCAGCCATCAACCAAAAAGCGCCGGAAGACGTACCTCATGGTACTACGGGCCTCAACCCCGACCTGGCCGATGTGCACAAATGGATAAACCAACTGGCACGCCCCGAGCAGGAAGTGATAGTGCTGGCCTACCTGGAGGGGCACACACAGGAAGAAATAAGCGAACGGCTGGCCATACCACTGGGCACCGTAAAAAGCCGGGTACGCAGCGGCCTGCTGAAGCTGCGTAAAATGATGAGCGACCAAGCATGAATGCACAAGCATACATAGAAAGTGGGGCGATAGAAGCCTGCGTAATGGGCCTGGCCGACGCTGCCGACCTGGCCGAGCTGCAGGAAATGGAGCGCCAATACCCCGAGGTGACCGCCGCCCGGCTGGCCATAGAAGCCAGCCTGGAGCAACATGCCCCCCGGGTGCCACTGCCCCAGCCGGCCGCTACCCGCA
>JALOMC010000306.1 GCA_025455665.1 Chitinophagaceae bacterium
AATCGAGCTGTTTCTGCAATGGGAACAGCGCCAGCCCGACCATTTGTTTTTGCACCAGCCATTTGAAAGCGGCCCCCGCACCTGGACCTGGCAGCAGGCCGGCGACGAAGCCCGCCGCATGACGGCCGCCCTGCAGGCCATGGGCTTGCAAAAAGGCGACCGCGTAGCGTTGCTATCGAAAAACTGTGCCCACTGGATACTGGCCGATCTGGCCATGATGATGGGGGGCTTCATCAGCGTGCCGCTCTATGCCACCATTACGGCCGATACCATCCGGCAAATACTGGATCACAGTGGTTGCAAGGCCATTATTGTGGGCAAGCTGGACCACTTTGCCACCCAGGCGCCGGGCATACCCGAGCAAGTGGCCGATATACACGTAGAAGCCTACGGCAGCCGCGGCACCTACAGCTGGGATGCATTGGTGCAGCAGCAGGCACCACTGGCGCAGCCCGTACTGCCTGCCGGCGCCGATGAGCTGATGACCATCATGTACACCAGCGGCACTACCGGCAATCCCAAGGGGGTGATGCATACCGTGGGCAATTTTTCTGAGATTGTAAGCAAGCTGGATCACATGGGCATACAGCAGCGGCCGGTGGTTTTCAGCTTTTTGCCTCTTAGTCATATAGCCGAGCGGGTGGGTATTGAAATGACGGCCATCACCCGCGGAGGCACTTTTTACTTTCCTTACTCGCTGGATAGCTTTGCCGCCGACCTGCAAGCGGCGCAGCCTACCCACTTTTTTGCTGTACCTCGTTTGTGGCAAAAATTTCGGGAAAAAATCAATGAAAAGCTGCCAGATCAAAAGCTGCAAAAACTGCTGCGGATTCCAATTATCAGCGGCCTCGTCAAAAAGAAGATCCGCAAGGGCCTGGGGCTGGCAAGGGCCACCCGCATTTTTACCGGTGCGGCTCCCATTTCTATTGAATTGCTGCAATGGTACCAGCGCATCGGTATCGATATTTTGCAGGCCTACGGCATGACCGAGGATTGTATTTATGCCCATTTCAGTTTGCCGCAGGCCAATAAGCTGGGCTCGGTGGGGCGCCCGCTGCCGGGGCTGCAAGGGCGCATCAGCCAGGAAGGCGAGGTGCAGGTAAAATGCCCCAGCCTGATGAAGGGCTACTACCGCGAACCAGCCCTCAGCGCCGAAATGTTTACCGACGATGGCTACTTGCGCACCGGCGATCTGGGCGAGTATGATGCTGATGGTTTCCTGTTCATTACCGGCCGGCTGAAAGACCAGTTCAAAACCGACAAGGGCAAATACATTGCCCCGGCACCCATTGAAATGCAACTGCAGGCGCACCCGTACATCGATCAGGTGTGTGTGGTGGGCATGGGCATTCCGCAGCCCATTGCACTCACAGTACTATCGGCCGAGGGTACTGCCGGGGTAGACAGGGCACAGATAGAACGCAGCCTCGTAGCCGCATTGGCGCAGCTCAATCCCGGCTTGCAATCGTACGAGCGGATTGAAAAAGTGGTGATACTACCCGAACCGTGGACGGTAGAAAACGGGCTGATGACGCCCACGCTGAAGGTGAAGCGCAACGAACTGGAAAAGCGACACCTGCCCAGCTACCCGGCCTGGTACCAGCAGCCGGGCGAAGTGCTGTGGCTGTAGCAGCTTGGCAGCGTTGCATCTGCTATTAACTTGTGTGCCTGCTGTTGGCCGCTGTTTGGCGGAGGGCAGCAGGCACTTGTTTTGTGAAATATGCCTACCAAACCACCTGCGCCAGCCAGCTGGCCAGATGCCCTGCCCCTGTGGCAGCAGCGATTTGAACGCCATGCCCAGCGCCACCCTGGGCTGCCATGGGCGGTGGTGGCTGCCCGGCTGCAGCAGCAGTCCGCTGCCGCCCACAGCCTGCTGCAAATGGAGCTAACAGGCGGCGAACCCGATGTGATACAGGTAGATGCCACTACCGGTGCTTGCTGGTGGGTAGACTGTGCGCCCGAAAGCCCTGCCGGCCGCCGCAGCCTGTGTTTTAGCAAAGCAGCCCGCCTGGCTCGCAAAGAATACCCGCCGGCTAATAGTGCCGAAGAAATGGCCGCTGCCATGGGCCTTGCCCTGCTCAATGAGGAGCAATACCGCTGTCTACAGGTGCTGGGACCATTCGACCAAAAAACATCGAGCTGGATAGCCACCCCGCCCGATATACAAGCACTCGGCGGTGCCCTGTTTGCCGACTGGCGCTATGGCCATGTGTTTGTGTATCACAATGGGGCACAGTCGTACTACGCGGCCCGTGGCTTCAGAGGCGGCATCTGGATCTAGCCAAACTTCATTTTAAAATACCAGCTGCGTACCGCCGCATACTTTGTGCGGCCCGAACTCCGTTTTTTTGCAGTATGCGCAAGTACTGGATAGGAATGATGCTGGCGGCAGCGATGCTGGCGGGTTGTAAAAATGAAAGCAAGGCCCCCGATGTAAGCCACCTGCAGGCCGAAGTAAAATTGGTGCGGTTTGATACAGCTTTTTTTAGCCTGGATACTACCCGGCTGGAAGCTGGCCTGGATGCCTTGCAACAGCGCTACCCACATTTTCTGGCCGATTACCTGTTCAAAATCATCGGCATTGGCGACCCATCAGCACCGCAAACCGGCGATGCTATCCGCAGCTTTTTGAGCAGCTACCAACCGGTGTACAAAGCGGCCGAAGAAGTGGTGCAGGCGCACGGTGCCAACTGGCAACTGCAAATGGCACAAACGCTGCGCTACCTGCAGCATTATTTTCCGCAGTGGAAGCCCGAGAAGCCGTTTGAGCTGCTCACGTTCATTGGCCCCATGGATGCATACGAGCCATTTGCCACAGGCGACTATGGCGATGTACGCACTGCCAAAGGCGTGGGCGTGGCGCTGCAGCTGCACTTAGGCGCCAGCGAGCCGCTGTACGAAGATGGCCGGCAGGCTGGTATTTTTTACGACTATCAAACCCGCCGGTTTACGCCCGACATGGTGGTAGTAAATGCTGCCAAAAACATTTTACAAGACTTGTTTCCGTACCGCGATGAAAGCCTGAGCCTGGTAGAAACGATGGTAGAAAAAGGCAAGCGCCTGTATGCGCTGAAAAAGGTAATGCCCGACACGCCCGACAGCCTGCTGCTGGGCTATAGTGGCCAGCAGCTAAAGGGATGCCTGGCCAATGAGGCCCTTATCTGGAACTTTTTTGTCAAGAATGATCTGCTGTTCAGCAAGGAGCCGGCCATCAACCGCAACTACCTGATGGATGGCCCCAAAACGCAGGAGCTGGGCGAAGGTGCACCGGGCTACATCGGCCTGTTTACCGGCTGGCGGCTGGTAACGGCGTACATGCAACAGCACCCCGAACTAAGCCTGACACAACTGATGCAGGTGCCGCCTCGCCAGCTATTTGAGCAAGCTGGCTACAAGCCTTAGGTAGGGCAGGTGTTGGGTGATGGGGTGGGAGGAGATGGCGGATGGCGGATGACAGTTGGCGAAGCGTATTGCTTTCACTGCTTGACCTCAGCCTTGTAGGTGTTGGGTGTTGGTTGTTTGGTGATGGGGAGGGAGGAGATGACGGATG
>JALOMC010000307.1 GCA_025455665.1 Chitinophagaceae bacterium
AAGTACGAATTTTTTAAAGAGGATCACCGCATTATCCAAACGCTGGGCAACAACCTGTTGTATCCCTTTGAAAACTTACTGGCCAAAAGCCTGCTGAAGAACAACCGCGTCTACATCCATCGGCATAGAAAAGGGAAAGCCGATATCTGGGTAGTGTTTTACAACCCAACGAGGGTGATGGAGCGGCTACCGCGGCGGCTGGATGACGTACACATCAAAAGCCTCGGGCGTCAAATGGCCAAGTTTCACCTGGCCTGCAGTCGTATAAAAAATGTGATACCAAAGTCGGGTAAAACACTGCGCACCGATATCAATGCGCTGCTGCAAATGGTAGATAAAAACCCAAAGGCTTTTGGCAGCCGCATGCATGCCGATCTGATCAAATACCACTGCGAGCAGTTTTTGAAGAACCGGCTCAAATGCAATGTCAGCAGCTTCGAACTGATACCGGTGTTCATCGATTGGAATATTGGCAATTTTTCTGTCATCAATAAACATGAGCTGTTCAGCCGGTGGGATTACGATTGGTTTCGCATCAGCTATCGCATGCTCGATTTTTATTTTTTGAGCAGGGTAGTAAGCCATGTGGGCGACCGTACCGTGTTCAGCTACGTCATTGATACCATGATGGAAGATCGGTTTCTGTTGTTTTTGCAGGAGTACCACAAGGTGTTTCCGCTGAAGGCCGACGAAATCAGGTTTTTGCGGGAAGCGTACCGGTTTTTCATCCTGAATTATGTGGTGAAAGACGGCAACTACTTTTTCAGCTCGGAGTATGCTAAAAAGCTACGCCAGGAGGCATTCGAAATTTACCTGCCGTCGGTAGACCGCGACTTTGATCCTGAGAAGATTATTCGCCATCTCAAACTGAAAGACTAGCCGCACACCTCCGCCAGTCATGTACAAAGTAGCCGCTATGCAATTGTCAGATTTTCGCTCCGTCATCGATCAGTACGATGTGATATTCTTCGACTCGTACGGGGTGCTTCGTTCCTACGAGGGGCTGGTGCCGGGCGTAGAGCGCACCTTTGCATTGCTGGAAGAGCAGGGCAAAGAATTTTTCATCATCACCAACGATGCCAGCCGCAGCCCCGAATTACTGGCGGCCTCTTTTCAGCGGCAGGGCTTGCAGGCTATTCAGCCCCAGCACATCATCTCTTCGGGCATGCTGGCTAAGGAGTTTTTAGATCTGAAAGTAAATGACGGCATTGTAGCCTACCTGGGCACCCCCAACTCGGCGCATTACATTGATAGCAGCGGACTGCATACCCTGCCGGTGAGCCAGCTAAGCGATGAAAACATGCACCGGGTAAATGCGCTGGTGATGCTGGACGATGAGGGGTTTGATTGGTTCAGCGATCTGAACAAGGCCGTGAACCTGCTGCGCCACCGCACCATACCGGCTATAGCAGCCAATCCCGATAACTCGTATCCGGTAAACAATCATGATGTGAGCATAGCGGTAGGGGCCCTGGCCCACATGATTGAAAAGGTGGTGGGCAAAAAGTTCATCCGCTTTGGCAAGCCTGACTCGCAGATTTTCATGTTTGCCTATGAAATACTGCAGGCCCGCCGGCCCATCAACAAGCGGCAGATTTTGATGATTGGCGACACCTTGCAAACCGACATTTTGGGGGGCAACAAGTTTGGCCTGGATACCATGCTGGTGCTAACCGGCAATACACAGCCCCGCGATGCGGAGAGCCGGATCATTGCCACCGGCATTGTACCCACCTACATCTGCGAGGCAGCTGTGGCGTAGCAGGGCGCCATTTTTTTGACGATATGAATAGGTTCGGCAACTTTCATATTAAACGAATGAATATGTAAATAATTTCCGCAGCTGACTGGGTTACAAGGCGCCTTTCGGCTGAATAAATTTGAAATTTGCCGCCAGGTGGGTGGATTAAAACAGATTTTGCCTACCATTGTGGCCTGATTTTCACCCTTTTCAACTAAAAATCAAATTCTGTACTATTATGTCAGCAGCTAAGCTTGAGTACATCTGGCTCGACGGCTACAAGCCCACCCAGAGCCTCCGCAGCAAAACCAAGATTGAAAAAGATTTCAGCGGCAAGTTGGAAGACTGCCCCATGTGGAGCTTCGACGGCTCGAGTACTGAGCAGGCGCCCGGCGGCTCGTCGGACTGCTTGTTGAAGCCGGTGTTCATTTGTGCCGATCCCCAGCGCAAAAACGCCTACCTGGTGATGTGTGAAGTACTCAATGCCGATGGCACCCCGCACGAATCCAACGGTCGTGCCCATATCGACGATGACGACAATGATTTCTGGTTCGGTTTCGAGCAGGAGTACTTCCTGTGGGATCCCGGTACCGATAAGCCGCTCGGCTTTCCTGCCAATGGCTACCCGCGTCCGCAGGGCCCTTACTACTGCTCGGTAGGTGCCAGCAATGCCTTTGGCCGCGATATTGTGGAAGAGCATTTGGACGCCTGCCTCGAAGCTGGCCTGAATGTAGAAGGCATCAATGCCGAAGTGGCTGCCGGGCAGTGGGAGTTCCAGATTTTTGCCAAAGGCGCCAAAGAAGCCGGCGATCAAATCTGGATTGGCCGCTATTTGCTGGAGCGCATTGGCGAGAAGTACGGTGTTGCCATCAACTGGCATTGCAAGCCGCTGGGTACGCTTGACTGGAACGGTAGTGGCATGCACGCCAATTTCAGCAATACCCTGCTGCGCACCGCCGGCAGCGAGGAGACTTTCAAGAAAGTGTGCGAAGCTTTCCGCCCCGTGGTGAAAGAGCACATTGAAGTATACGGTGCCGACAACCACCTGCGCCTCACCGGTAAGCACGAAACGGCCAGCATTCACGATTTCAGCTATGGCGTCAGCGACCGCGGTGCTTCTATCCGCATTCCGGTAAATGTGCCACGCTGGGGCTGGAAAGGCTACCTCGAAGATCGTCGTCCGAACTCGGCTGCCGACCCCTACAAAGTGGCCGCTCGTATTATCAAGACCGTGAAATCAGTGACTGCCTGAGGCAGCCCTGTTTTTGCCCGGGTATAAATGTTTGGAGAAGCCGATCCTGCGGGATGGGCTTCTCTTTTTTTCAATACGTGACCAATGATTGGCTGTGTGCAAAATATGGATCACACAGCCTGCCGGATTGTTACCTTGCGGATCGGGCATCAGAGCCGTTCATTTTTTCAACTATTTCTCTCTAGCATATGGAAAGTCTTCGTTTTAAAGCCCTGGATGGCTTATTGAATTATCCGACCGCCGTGCAGGTGCCGGCCTCTACCAAGGTGACGGCCGTGTTTGCCGAAAATGTGTTTACGCTGGCTACAGCCCGCCAATACCTGAGCGATGAGGCCTACAAAAGCCTGCTGGCCAGTATTGAAAACAATACCCGCATAGACCGGGCTATGGGCAACCAAATAGCCAATGGCATGCGGGCCTGGGCCGAGAGTAAGGGCGTCACTCACTTTACTCACTGGTTTCAGCCGCTTACCGGCACCACGGCCGAAAAGCATGATTCCTTTTTTACCCTGAAAGGCGACGGCACTGCCATTGAACAGTTTGATGG
>JALOMC010000308.1 GCA_025455665.1 Chitinophagaceae bacterium
GAAGGCAGCTCGTCGGCAAAGTGATTGTTGTACGTGCTGCCCGCCCAGTGCAGGCCGCCTCGCCACGGCGTAATGGTATTTCCCTTTTTGAAAATGCGGTCCGATGGCAGGCCCTCGGCCTTGATGAGCAGGGCCTCGCCTTTGTTGAGAGCAAAGGGCAGCAGTTGAAAATAACCTGCAGCCGCGGCCGCAGCACCGTCGGCAAAAATGATTTTCTCCGCATGCAGGTCGGCGTACTGCACCCCATTGGCTGTCAGCTGTAGCCGGCTGCTATCAAACCGCTGCGGCAACAAGCAATTTTGCTGCAGCAAAAAGGCCCGCCAGCCATCCAGCATGCTTTGCAAATCGACCTGGTAGGCAGGCGCAATGCTGCCAAAACCCAGCTCGTAGTGAAACAGCATTCGCCAGGCGTGTTCATCAGCCGGCCATTGCAGGTACTCAGCAAATTGACTTGCCTTTTTTTCAAAGTCCAGCCGCCGGTCGGGGCTGTTAAAAAAATCCACGATATCGCAGCGGGCAATCAAGGGGCCGGCAGGCAGTAGCTGGCGGTTGGCCAATAGCGTTGTCATGGCAGTGTATGCCTGCTCCGCAAATGGAATGATTTGGTCGGCCAGCCAGGTGACACTCATGCGCCGCCCCGTCACCGGATTGATAACTCCGCTGGCCACCCGGGTGCTGCTGTGAGGGCGCTCTTCGTCTATTACCACATGGGCTATGCCGGCCTGCTGCAGCCAGTAGCAAAGCCAGGTGCCGCAAAGGCCCTGCCCCACTACCAGCACTTGCGTATGTGTTGCCATTTGGCGCCAAAGGTAGCCGGGTACAAATAAGCAAAAAGCCTCACGAGGAGGCTTCTTGCAGCTATTCAAAAACCAATGATCATCCAAAAAAGGCTACTGGCGGGTGGGGGGCTGCATGGCGGTGGTGTCGCCGGTATTGCGGCGCACCATGCGCACCAGCATGCTATCGAAGCCAGGATGCTGGGCTGGCAGGCACAAGGCCCGCACCCGCTGAAAATGCCGGAAATAAGCCAGTTCGAGGGGTGCCTGTTTTTCAGCCACCCGGGCTACGGCCTGCTCCACTGTGCTATCGGCTACGCCGGGCTGCTGCAGCAGGCTTAGCAGGGCTAGCTTGGCCTGGCGCAGGTCGGCATTCAGCGGCTGCAGCAGCGAGTCGCGACGGGCCCGCAGGGCCAGGTAATCGGCGGCCTGTGCCTCATCAAAACCCAGTTCCTTGCGCATCATTTCGGCCGAACGTTCTGCCCGGGTCAGCGGCTTTGCCTCTTCTTTGGCCGGGCGGGTAAAGTACCACAGCATACCCAGGTTGGTAATGAGCAGCACTACCACCAGCAGCACCAGCACTTTATTATTGCTACGGTTCAGCATCAGCGGTTCGGATTCAGTTCATTAAGATTGCTGTTGTACTCGGCGGCAAACAGCTGCTCGTATTGCTGCTGTTCGCGGGCCAGCCGCTGGCGCTGTTCGCGGTTGGCCACGTACAGGTTGATGGCTAAAAAAGCCAGCACCACTACCACGGCCAATGCCGGGCGGGTCAGCAAATAAGCGGCCTTTTCCCAAGGACCCAATGGCTGCTTATTGGCCAGCTTTTGCTGAATGCGGGTGAATAGAAACGGGTTGGCCTGGGCCCGCTGCACACCATCAAGGCTGCTAAGCGCCTGCTCTACCCGCTGCTCTATTTTCGATTGATTTTTCATACCAAAGGGTTGGTTGTTTGCCCTATTAATGATAAGACGATTTTTTATTCCAAATTCTGTTTGTAGAAAGCTGTTAATTGCTTTTTAAGGTTCAGTTTGGCCCGCTGCAGCAGGCTTTCTACGGCTGGCACGGTGTTGCCCATTACCTCGGCTACCTCCTTGTGGCCCAGCCCCTCCAGGCGGGTGAGCACAAACGCTACTTTCTGTTGTTCAGGCAGCTGGTCCAATGCTTTAAACAGTTCGGCAGCTACCTGTTTCCTTTCGCTCACCACCCCCGGATGCAAAAACTCCGGTGGATTGTACACCAGTTCGTTATCGGCCCCAAACAGGCTGTACACGTATCCAAACCGCTTTTTCCGCTTCTTGCTGCGCAAAAAATCGAGGCTTTTGGTCACCGTGATGCGGTACAGCCAGGTACTCACCTTCGACTCGCCTTTGAAGCCCTGGATCGATTCGTAGGCTTTTACAAACACTTCCTGCGCCACGTCTTCCGCATCCAGCTCGTTTTGCACCAGGCCCAGGGCGGTATTGTATACCATATCCTGCCACGAGGTAACCATGAAGCGGAAGGCTTCCTGGTCTCCTTTCTTCAGCCGGTCAATTAATTCGAGCTCTGTCACGCTTTATACAGATGGAGTACTGGGGTGAAATGGTGGTGGGCAGGCGGTGCAAGGTAGGTATTACCCCCCTATCGCTGGCGGCCACTGGTCCCGAAATTGCGGAGCGTATAGGTAAATGTGAGCATGAAATACTGCTGCAGCACCTGCGTCTGTACGTCTTCAATAAAGGTCTCACCTACATTGCGCACCACGCTTTGGTTTTGCTTCAGCAGGTCAAATACACTCAGCTTCAATTCGCCCTGGCGTTTTTTCAAAAACTTTTTGCCCAAGCTGGCATTCCACAGCCAAAAGTTTTGGTTGAAGCCATCAGCCAGGCCGGTAAATGTTTGGTTGGTCACTTCGTTCAGCACAAACCAGCCACTTTTGGTAAGCAGGTTTACCCGGGCCCCGGCACTGTGCTGGTAAAAGCGGTTATTCAGCTCCGGACGAATACTATTCACCACATTATTCAGCGTACCACTGTAGCTCAGGTTGAAATCGATAAACTCACTGATGTTGCTGCCAATATTTACGCCGGCGGTGTACGAATAGTTGTTGGAGTAGTTCACCACATTATTGATCACACCGGGCGTACGCACATAGTTCATACCCAGGTTCAGGTTGAAATTGCTCTTGATAAACTTGATGGGGAAGCCGTAATTGAAAAAGCTGCGAATGCTGTAAAAGCCATCGAGGTTGACGGGCTTGCTCAGTTGCCCGCCTTTGCGCAGCAGCACCCCTTTGTCCAGTATCGAGTCTTGCGAGGCTACCCAGGTACCATTGGTCACAAAGTCTTGCACCTTTTGTGCAAACACGCCTCCAAAAAGGCTTCGACCCTTGGCAGCATTGGTGTAGCTGTACCGGGCTATCAAAAAGTGCGTGTAGCTCTGGTCGAGCTGGCTATTGCCCACGCTAAAAAACAGCGGGTTGGAAATATTGTACACGTTTTGCAACTGGTTTACCGAGGGTGGATTCACCGAAGCCCGGTAGTTCACCCGAATATTGCTTTGCTTGGTCAGATTTTTGCGCCACTGCAGGTTGGGCAGCCAATTGCGAAAAGTCTTATCAAGCTCCGTCACCACCGGAAAACTCTGATCGCTGAGCAGGCGGGTAGTTTGGTAGTTGATGCCCACCGAAAACTGATTGTCGCGATCGCCAATGCGGTAGCTGAAACCAGCATTCTGAGCCCGCACTTTGTTCAAAAAGATGTTTGTCTGGGTGCTGCACTTTGTTCAAAAAGATGTTTGTCTGGGTGCTATCCAGCACACTGTACTGCTGAGTGGCTTCGTCAAACAACAGGTTTTGCTGATCCGAATTGTTGCGGGTGAACTGCGGATTGTAGGTCACCTGTACCTGTCCTTTTTTGCCTAATGGCTCCGTATAGCTCAGGTTTACCGACGTCGTGTTGCTGCGTACTTTGTTATCGGTGTTTTGCCGCAGCGTATCGTTGGTGAGTAGGCCGGTGCGGAAATAATTGCTCACAGCATCCAGCCACGCATCACCGTTGCGGTTGTTCAGGTTTTGGTTCAGGTTGATGCTGAAAGAGCGGCCCCGCTTGGCAAAGCCTCGCCGGTAGGTAATTTCATTGCGGAAGTTGATGCCGTCGCCCTCGCTGCGGCGGCTGTTCAGGGTGCTATTTATCAGCGATCCTTTGCTGGTGTTGTTGACCCCCAGCACTTCGCTCAGGCTTTCATTTTGCTGAAAGCTAAGGTTTGGCGCCACAATCAGTGTGTTGTTGCTATCTATTTTATACTCGGCCCTGAACGTGAACCGGTGGTTCGAGTTGTCAGTACGGCTGCTGTTCGTTTCGCTGTACAGTTGGCTGGTATCGCCGGGCAAAAACAATTCGCGGTTGGTTTGGCTCACGGCTGTGGTACGGCTGTTGTTGAAAAAATAGCTGCCCGATACCTCCATTTTTTTATTCAGCCACAGGTCGCTGTAGTTCATGCCCAGTGCATTGGTTTGGGCAATGCCCGGCTGCTGGCCTACAAAAAAGCCACCACCGCCACCACCTGGCCGCTGAAAGCCGCCACCACCGCCAGGCCTGCCACCACCGCCCTGAAAACCACCGCGACCTCCGCCGCCGGCCCTGTTATTGGCCTGCCCATTGACACCCAGCAGGTCTTCGCCCGAAAAATTTTGCTGGTTTACGTTATTAAAAAGACCTATCAGGTTGATGCGGGTATCTTTTTTGAAAAAATTGACGCTGCCACCGGCTGCATAGCGCTGGTCGGTACCATAGCCGCCGTAAATGCGGCCAAACTGGCCATTGCGCATGTTGGCCTTGGTCACAATATTGATGGCTTTGAAACCCTGCCCATCATCGAAGCCGGTCAGCTGCGCCTGATCACTCAGGCGGTCAAACACCTGCACCTTGTCGATTACTTCAGCTGGCAGGTTGCGCAGGGCAGCCACTGCATCATCCCCAAAGTACTGCCGCCCGTCGATGGTGATGCGCCGCACCTGTTCGCCCTGGGCGGTCACCTGTCCGTTTTCTACTGTAATGCCGGGCGCCTTGCGCAGTATATCCTCG
>JALOMC010000031.1 GCA_025455665.1 Chitinophagaceae bacterium
GCTACAGGCCATCGGTCAGCTGGAGGCCATGAGCAGCCTGGCCAACCTGCGGCAAAACCAGCCATTGTGGGCCATGCCCACCCTGAGCGACGAGCCCGGTACCCTGCAGGCACGCCAATTGGGCCATCCGCTGCTGCCCGAAGAGCGGCGGGTGTGCAGCGATTTTAGCAGCATGGGCCTGCCGCAAATCAGTGTCATTACCGGCAGCAACATGGCGGGCAAAAGCACTTTTTTGCGCAGCGTGGGGGTGGCGTTTGTGCTGGCCCATGCCGGTGCACCGGTATGCGCCAGCCACTTGCTGTTTATGCCGAGCTGAAAAAGCTACGCTCCATTATTGAGGCTGTCAACCGCCGGGAGCCGTTGTTTTTGCTGTTGGATGAAATACTTCGCGGCACCAATAGCCACGATCGCCAAACGGGCTCGAAAGCGCTGCTGCTGCAATTACTACGGCAGCAGGCTGCGGGCATCATTGCTACCCACGATCTCGCCCTTGCCGATATGGCCGCACAGCATCCGCAGCACATGCGCAACTATCACTTTGATGTGCAGGTAGCAGGCGAGGAGCTATACTTTGACTACCAACTGAAAGATGGGGTGTGCCAAAGCCTGAATGCTTCGCTGCTGATGAAAAAAATTGGTATTGAATTGTAGGCGGGCGGCAAGGCTGACTACAGCCCCAGCTTTTCTACTGCTTGCAGGGCGGCCATCTGGCTGGCATCTTTCTTATTGTAGCCACGGCCGGCAGCTATCACCTCGCCATCCAGCTTTACCCCTACTATAAACAGGCGGCGTCCCTTTTCCTGCTTTTCTTCCAGCGTTTCAAAATCGATGCTGCGGTTTTGCTTGTTGGCCCAGCCAATCAGCTTGTTCTTTACGTTGATGTCCTGCGCTTCCAGATCATCGAGCAGCAGGTGGGGCAAAATGATACGCTTGGTGACCCAGCGAAGTGTTTGCTTGTAGCCCTTATCAAGGTAAATGGCGCCGACCAGGGCCTCCAGTGTATTGCCAAAAATCTGGCTGTTTTTCAGGGCACTGTCTATCTTATTGAACTGGGTAATTTTTTTCACCCCCATTTTCAGCGCTATGTCGTTCAGCATCTGGCGGTTCACCATTTTGCTGCGCATTTCGGTCAAAAAACCTTCCCCCTTTTTTGGATAGCGCATAAACAGGTAGTCGGCTACTACGGCACTCAAAATGGCATCGCCCAGGTATTCCAGCCGTTCGTTGTTTTCTTCGGGTGTTTCTTTTACTGACCGATGGCTGAGGGCTATCATGTACAAATCAAGATTGCCCGGCTTAAAGCCCAGTACATTTTTCAACGATTGCCGAAACTGTTCACGCTGTTCGTTGGACCTTAAAAACGGGATTCTCCAATTCACACAAAAGCAATGGCGTAGTGGTTCGCCGCTAAATACGTTAAAATGCCTTAACAGTGCGTGTGGCTACGCCATAAACTTCTTCACAATGATGCAGGCATTGTGCCCGCCAAACCCAAACGTGTTGCTCAGAGCAGCATTCACCGTGCGGTGTTCTGCTTTGTTGAACGTAAAGTTGAGGCGGTTGTCCAGTTCAGGATCGTCGGTAAAGTGATTGATAGTGGGCGGCACTACATCGTGCAGCACGGCCTGTATGCAGGCAATGGCTTCGATAACGCCGGCAGCACCCAGGCAGTGGCCCGTCATCGATTTGGTAGAGCTGATATTGAGCTGGTAAGCGTGGTCGCCAAACACATCCTGAATGGCCTTTACCTCGGCACCATCGCCCAGCGGTGTGCTGGTACCGTGGGTGTTAATGTAGTCGATATCGCTGGCCTGCATGCCTGCATCGGCCAGGGCGGCCAGCATCACATGCTTGGCACCCAGTCCTTCGGGGTGCGGGGCGGTAATGTGGTGCGCATCGGCACTGGCGCCGGTACCGGCTACTTCGCAAATAATGCGGGCACCACGGGCCTGTGCATGCTCCAGGCTTTCCAGCACCAGGGCACCGGCTCCTTCGCCCATTACAAAGCCATCGCGGTCTTTATCGTAGGGGCGGCTGGCCGTTTCGGGGCTGTCGTTGCGTTCGCTCAGTGCCTTCATGGCATTAAAGCCGCCTACACCCGCCTCGCTGATAACGGCCTCTGATCCGCCGGTCAGTACCACATCGGCCTTGCCCGCTCTGATGAGATCTACTGCTACACCGATGGCATTGGTAGACGAAGCACAGGCACTGGTAACCGCAAAGTTGGGACCCCGCAGGCCGTGCCGCATGCTGATTTGGCCGGCGGCAATGTCGAGAATCATTTTAGGGATGAAAAAAGGATTGAACCGTGGCGTACCATCGCCTTTGGCAAAATTCATCACCTCCTCCTGAAACGTAATGAGGCCACCGATGCCACTGGCAAAAATGACACCTGCCCGGTCCACATCTACATTGTCTTTGCTCAGGCCGGCATCGGCCATGGCCTGGTCGCTTACTACCAGGGCCAGTTGGCAATAGCGGTCTATTTTCCGGGCCTCCTTTCGGTCGAGGTAGTTGGTGGCATCAAAGTTCTTCAGCTCGCAGGCAAACCGTGTTTTGAACTTACTGGCATCGAAAAGGGTAATAGGACCTGCGCCGCTTACACCGTTTACCATGTTTTGCCACGTATCGTTCACCGTGTTGCCAAGGGCGCTCAGGGCACCTATGCCGGTCACAACTACTCTTTTTTGGCTCATACGCTTTGTATCAGGCTGCAATAATAGTACTACTTAAAAAAATGGGGAACACTACCCTGGCTTTCGCCCAAAAAGGAGTGTTCCCGAATAAGATCAAACAAGAATGATTACTTGGCGTGCTCTTCCAGGTAAGTGATAGCCTGGCCTACAGTAGTAATGGTTTCAGCTTGTTCGTCAGGAATCGAAATATTGAACTCTTTTTCGAATTCCATGATCAGCTCAACGGTATCCAAAGAATCGGCACCGAGGTCGTTTGTGAAAGAAGCTTCGGTTGTCACTTCTGCTTCATCCACGCCCAGTTTGTCGACAATTATTTTCTTTACTCGAGTTGCGATGTCGCTCATGGTATGAGGTTTTTAGTACCGCGCAAAAATAGAGTTTTTGCCAAACTAACAAATTTGGCCCTCCCATTTTGTACACATCCGGCAAGCCTTTCGGCCAGGTGCGGCCGCTATTCGCATTACAGCAATGGTGGTGGCTGCAAGGCATTTTCGCCTAAATTCGCATCCCCGCCGGGCATGGCGGTGGTTTCTTTCACACCTTTCTTACCAACCAACACCACCGCCGCCAGCGGTTGATAACTAAGTGGGTTTACCGACGCGGCCAAACGCATTGTTCCAACATCGACAGGAGCCAACCGGACGATCCGCCCCAAAAATCGAACAGGTGAAAGCAATTATACCAGTGGCGGGAGCAGGTACCAAGCTGCGGCCGCATACCTATACCCAGCCAAAGGCCCTCATACCTATTGCCGGCAAAACCATCCTCAGCTTCATTGTAGATCAGCTGCAGGAAGCCGGTATTACGGAGTATATATTTATAGTAGGCTACCTGGGCGAAAAAATAAAGGACTACGTACAGGCTGCTTACCCACACCTCCAAACCCACTTTGTGTATCAGAATGAGCGGCAAGGCACCGGCCATGCCATCCAGCTTACCCGCAATTTGGTGGGAGACGACCAGGTGATGGTAGTACTGGGCGATACCATTTGCGAATACAACGTAAAAGAAATAGTGGCCTATCCGGGCAGCATGCTGGGCATCAAAAAGGTGGACGATCCCCGCAATTTTGGCGTGGCCGAACTAGACGATGACGACCAGGTAGAGCGAGTGGTAGAAAAACCCGCCATCCCCAAAAGCAATATGGCGCTGGTAGGTGTATACAAAATAAATGAGACCGCCCTGCTGTTTGAATGCCTTGGCCAGATATTGACAGAAAACATTAAAACCAACGGCGACTACAACCTGACCGATGCGCTGCAATGCATGATTCAGAAAGGGGCCCGCTTTAAAGGCTTCAGGGTAAAAAACTGGTTTGACTGCGGCAAAAAAGAAAGCCTGCTGGAAAGCAACGCCACCCTGCTGAAAAAAATTGGCGGCAATGTAAATCCGGTGTCTCACCCTTTCGAAAACACTATCATCATCCCGCCGGTGAGCATTGCGCCGGGCTGCAACATCCAAAACTCTATCATTGGACCGCATGTGGCCATTGGTGGCAATACTACGGTCAATCATTCCATTGTACGTGACAGCATCATCGGGTCGTACACCAACTTGTATGAAGTAGTCATCGACAACTCGCTGATAGGCAGCGATGCCAGCGTGAAAGGCCTCAGCCGCAGCCTGAACATAGGCGACAATACAGAGATAGACTTTGGCTGATCTGCTTCCTGAGCATCTTACGCTTCCCCTTTTCGGTGGGCCACCGGCTTGTTTTATTTTGCCATGATGAATAACCGCATTACCTCACTTTTTGGCATTGAAGTGCCCATTATTCAGGCCGGTATGATTTGGGCCAGCGGCTGGCGGCTGGCCAGTGCGGTCAGCCAGGCCGGCGGGCTAGGCATCATTGGTGCTGGTAGCATGTACCCGGCCATACTAAAAGAGCACATCGAGAAATATAAAGCCAGTACCAGCAAGCCCTTTGCCGTAAACCTGCCACTGCTGTACCCCGATATAGATGCACATATTCAAACGATTGTAGACCTGCAAGTACCCATCGTGTTTACCAGCGCCGGCCATCCCAAAACATGGACTGCACCGCTGCAGCAGCATGGCATCAAAGTGGTGCATGTGGTGAGCAGTAGCAAATTTGCTCTGAAGGCGCAGGATGCGGGCTGCGATGCTGTGGTAGCAGAGGGCTTTGAAGCCGGGGGGCACAATGGCCGCGAAGAAACCACCACGATGGTGCTGATACCGGCAGTAAGAGCAGCAGTGCAGATACCCGTCATTGCAGCTGGTGGCATTGGCACCGGAGCACAGATGGCAGCCGCCTTTTGCCTGGGTGCCGAAGCAGTGCAAGTAGGCAGCCGCTTTGTAGCAACTCCTGAAGCCAGCAGCCACCTGGCATTTAAGCAGGCCATCATAGCCGCCAAAGAGGGCGATACCATGCTGATGATGAAAGAGCTGACACCCGTGCGGCTGCTAAAAAATAAATTTTATGAAGCAGTAGCAGCGGCCGAAGCCCGTGGTGCCGGCAAAGAAGAACTGGCAGCCCTGCTGGGCCGCGGCCGCGCCAAAAAAGGCATGTACGAAGGCCATATGGACGAGGGTGAACTGGAAATAGGCCAGGTAAGCGCCCTGATACAGGAGATGAAGCCGGCCGCGGACATTGTGAAGGAACTGTGGCACGACTGTCAGGCCACCCTGCGGCAATGGGCCAACCCTGGCTGGGCCTCCAATACCCTGTAGAAAAAACTTTGCACACAAATTGAACTGACGTGTCGCCGTTGACGCCGGACTCATAAATTGCTGTTTGTAACCACTTACCAAACAGCTGTTCATGAAGAAATGCTTCCTCCTGCTGGTATCGGGCATGATACTACTGCAAACAAGTGCCCAAACAGAAGATGATACCTATATAGCCGCGGTCCTGAAAAAACAATTCCCATCGGAGCGCTATGGCGCCAGCCTGGTGACCGAAGAATACAAGTTTGAAAAAGGAAAAGGCCTCGACGAAAAGCCCGTGGTACGGGTACTGGGCAATACCCAGGCTACCTTTGTGGCCCTCAATGATGGCGCCTCGTTTCCGTATTATCAGTTTTACAATCAGTTTGTAGGACTGAGCAATTTCAATTACTACTACCGTAATCGCCGCGAAAAGTTTGTCAAGCTCAACATCAAGGCCATTGACAAACCAATGACGGAAGACGGCATTTTTTTGGACGATAACCGGGTAAAGTATTACCCCGTCATGCTGCGCCAGGCAGGTGAAGCAGCCCGCTTCGAATTCAACGAACTGTATACCGATAGCAAGTATTTTACACGGCTGTACCTGCATGCTCCGTTTGCGCAAAAAGAACACCACGTTCGGTTGCTGGTACCGGCCTGGCTCGATGTCGACATCAAAGAGATCAATTTCGAAACGTTCAAAATTCAAAAACAACAAACTACCGAAAACGGCCACAAAGTGTACAGCTACAGCATCAGAGATGCTGAGCCCATGGCCAGTGAGCAGCATGCTGTAGGGTTGGCCTATCATTATCCGCATCTCATTATTACCGTAAAAAAATGGAACGACGGGGCCGCCGACCAGCAAGGCTTTGAGAGCACCGCCGACCTGTATAAGTGGTACAAGTACCTGTACGATAAATGCAAAAACGACCCCAATACCCTGAAGCCCCTGGTTGCGCAGCTTACTACGGGCAAAACCAGTGCTGAAGAAAAAGCAAAAGCCCTGTACTATTGGGTGCAGGATAATATCCGATACATTGCTTTTGAAGAAGGATACGCCGGCTTTATACCTGCCACAGCACAGGATGTACTAAAAAACAAGTATGGCGATTGTAAAGGAATGGCCAACCTGCTGACCGAAATGCTGAAAATAGCCGGACTGGATGCACACTATACCTGGGTGGGTACCCGTGCCCTGCCCTACAGCCACAAGCAGGTTCATACCATGTGTGTCGACAATCACGCCATTACCTGTATTTACCTCGCCGGCAAGCCCATCTTGCTCGACCCTACTGAAAAGTTTGGCGCCTTTGGCGAATATGCCCACCGCATTACCGGCAAAACGGCGCTGGTAGAAAAAGGCACCGCCTTTGAAATAGTAGAGATACCCGTGCCAGCAGCCATGGCCAATAAAATGAGCACCAAGGCCAATTTCAGCATTGATGGCGCCCACCTCAAGGGCAGCATCAAAATCACCCTGACGGGCGAAATGCGCACCAACTTTTTTCAGGTGTACAGCAACATCCCTTCGCACCGCCAAAAAGACTACCTGAAAAATATGCTCAGCTTTGGCAACAGCAACATAGAAGTAAAAAGCAGCAACCTGCTAAATGCTAAAAACCGCGATCTGCCGGTGGTGTTGGAAGGTGAAGTAGTATTTACCAATCAGGTCACCAGCATCGGTAAAGAGCAATTTGCTTCTATCGACTACTTTCCGTTATCGCTGCGTAGCTACAAGCCTACCGACAAGCGCAAACTGCCATTCGACCTCGACCAGGTATGCCTGTATGAAGACGACATCACGCTGACCATTCCACCAACCATGAAGTTTGTAGATGTTCCAGACGCATTGCAGGTAGAAACTGCCGGTTACAAATTTGATGGCAGGTACACGGTAGCCAACAACGTAATCAACCTGAAAAAACAACTGAGCTTTAGCAAGCCCACTATAGCCACGGCTGAGTTTTCAGCCTGGAGCAAGTTTCTGGAACAGCTGAAAGCTTTCAATAACAATCTGCTCTCAGCAGCTCCTAAATAGCAGCAGCTAGTTTCTGTCATATCATCTCATCGTCTTTCATCTTTTTCAATATGCGTTCACTTTTCATCGTGCTTGTAGCTACCATGGTGTGGCAGGTGGCACAGGGCCAATCATCGGAACCATTTGATAAACTGCGAGCCAATGTGTCGCAGTTTTTACAGCAAGCCGATGCGGCATTTTCGAATACTCAAATACCCGCTGAATGGCAAAACCAAAGCGCCGTAATTATTGCGCAAAAAACTACGTTCAGCTTTGACCAACGCACCTCCTTTCGCCTGCTGGGTGCGGCTAAAAAATCCGTCATCATCCTGGAGAAGGAGCGCCGCAAGATTAAGCTGTTGGATCAAAATGCGGTAACACTCTTCAGCGAGCTGTACTACGATGGCGGCGACGCCAATAATGGCTTTGATGGCAAAGTGATCAAGGCAGATGGTAAAGTCATTCCGCTGGAATTGGAAAAATCAGTGTCGATAGAAGGCGACGACGGTGTGCCCGGCATCTTCAAAAGCTATACGTCTACCGGCGACGAACGCTTTTATAAGGTACCGGTGAATGGCCTTGAAATAGGCGACATTATTGACTATGCCTATCAGGTAAACAACGTAGCAGGCACCTATGGCAACTTTCTGGAGTTTACACCCATTTACTACCCCTGCCACCGCCAATACAGTGTGATGAAGCAGCAATTTGAGGTGAAGCTGGATAACAACACTTACCTGAATCACCGGGCGGTAAATGGTGCGCCTGCTTTTAGCGAACGTACTGAAGGTGGCTACAACATTTACAATTGGGAAGATGGCAATAGACCCATCATTAAGCAGCAGGTATTTCTGAACAGCCATATGCAACTGCCCATGGTCAAGTTTCAGATTGTGTACAGCAGCCGCGAAGATGCCCGCAACCTTTTTATACTGGATCGCAATGAGCTGAAGCGAGACCTGACGCCGGCCGAACTGAGCAAAAAAGCCGCCGGCTTGTTACAAGCGGCCCAGGCCAGCGCCTCTCAGGCGATTCCGTCAGTGCGCTATCATTTAAGCAAAATGGAAGTAATGGATGCCAACGATGATGAATACATCAAAGGATGCTACTATGTACTACGCCACATATTTAGTGTGCGACGCAATGAGCTGCCGGGTGCCGTTTTTGCCAGTACTATGCAACAACTGATGAAAATGCGCCGTATAGACGTGCAGGTAGGCGTCACCGCATCGCGGTATACTACCAGCATCAAGGATATCATTTTCAAATCGGAGCTGGAGTGGTTTGTGAAAGTGAAAGACAAATTCATTTTTCCACCAAACGCTATGAGCAACCTGACCGATATACCACCCGGCATGCAGGGCATTCTGGCATACATGTTGCCTGCCGGCACGGGAGAAGCTACGGCCATTACGCTGCCGATAGTACCATATACCGACAATGTATCGAACTTCAGCTACCAGGTAAGCATGAGTGCTGCCAACCCCGACCACCTGGTAGTAACCAGCCAGCACGAACACTTGCGCAACAACCGCGAAGGCGAAATTGGCAAGGTGATGACTTACGAGATCTATCAGTTTGACGATTGGAAGACCTATGGTGGATGGGATGATACAGAGGCAATGCGCCCGGAACAACAGGACCAACTAAACGCTGATATTTCGAAATACCGTGCCGAAGGCCGCAAACTGAAACCACAGTTCATGGAAACGCAGCTGAAAGAAGAGTTTTCGGATGTGGTAAGCTATCAGCGCTTTCAGCTGACACAAGATGGCCGCAACCCCCGAAAGCCGGCCCTACTTTATCATGAAGATTTTACACTGGGCGATATGGTGCTGCATGCTGGTAAAAGCTTACTGATTAAGCTGCCTGAGTTTTTGACCAACCAATTGCAGCTGACCGATGAGCAACGCAGCCGACAGTTTGACGCCGATATGCGCAACCTGCGCACCTATAACTACACGATTACGTTTACGGTGCCGGCCGGCTACAAGGTACTGGGGCTGGAAGAACTGAACCAGCAAAAGGAAAATGAGACTGGCTCATTTAGCAGCAGTGCCATACTGGCCAACAATGTGGTAACGATAAAAACCACCAAAGTGTACAAGCAACTACTGGTGAAAAAAGAGGATTGGCCAAAAGTGATGGAATGGGTAGACGCAGCCTACGCCTTTAGCCAAAAAAAGATTTTGCTGCGCAAACAATAGCTACCATCACTTCTACAACATTTGCCTCGGCCTGCTACCCATAAAGCGTTGGCTTCCTACCTTTTCGGCATGAAACAGCTTCAGGTCATTGCATTTGATGCAGATGATACCCTTTGGATAAACGAGCCCTATTTTAGAGAGGCTGAAGAAAAAGTATGCCAACTACTACAGGATTACCTGCCCGTGCACAGCACCGCCAAGGAGCTGTATAAAACAGAGATAGCTAACCTGCCACTATACGGATATGGCGGCAAGGGCTTTATGCTGAGCATGATTGAAGCGGCACTTTCTATCAGCCAACAAACTGTCGACCTGGCCGTGATAGAAAGGATTATTGAAATTGGCAAAGCACTGCTGGACCACCCTGTACAACTACTGGATGGTGTAGAAGCCACTCTGCAGCGGCTGGCGCCGCACTACCGCCTGGTAGTGGCCACCAAGGGCGACCTGCTGGAGCAACAGCGTAAGCTGGACAAGAGTGGCCTGGCACCTTACTTTCACCACATTGAAATCATGAGCGAAAAACACGCTGATGGCTACCAACAATTGCTGCGGCACCTCGACATTGGTGCAGATGGCTTTATGATGATTGGCAACTCGTTGAAAAGCGATGTACTTCCGGTACTGGCCATCGGCGGCCATGCAGTACATATTCCGTTTCATACTACGTGGCTGCACGAGCAGATTGATCATCATGTAGAGCATCCGCAATTTCACACCTGCCAACACCTGGCGCAGGTAACCGATCTTTTGCTGGCATAAGAGGTGCCTGCATGGCAAACGACGTGCTACCAACAAGAAGCGCTACCCAAACAGGTAGCGCTTCGTATGCTGTATGTTGATAGCCCACCCTGCGGCTTATACTTTTTTAAATGCCCACTTCCACATTTCTTTCAGCGTCACCTTCTTACCGTACATCAGGATACCCGTGCGATAAATTTTGGCGCTGAGCCAGGTAGTGAAGAAGAAGCCGGCCACCAGCAGTGCCATGCTCACGCCCAGCTGCCACCAGGGCACTGTACCTGGTACACCAAATGGTATGCGGGCCATCATTACAATGGGTGAGAAAAATGGAATCATGCTGCTCCAGGTAGCCAGGCTGCTTTCTGGCTGGGTAATGGCATTGATCATAATGACAATGGCCAGAATAATGGGCAAGGTGATGGGAAACATCAGGCTTTGTGCATCCTGCGGATCTTCATTGACAGCGCTACCTACAGCCGCAAACAAAGCGGCATAAAACAAGTAGCCGAACGTGAAGTAAAACAGGAAGCAGCCGATAATAAGTGGCCAGTTCACCGTACCAAGGGTACTCGAAGTCTTTGCCAGCATCATGACAGCATCATTGGTTTGGGTAGTCATAGCAGCACCTGGCATGCCGCGGTTGGCGGCGTTTACCTGCTCCATTACTTCGGGCGGAACAATAGCACCTACTGCTGTGCTCATGAGCATAATAAGTATGATCCAGAGCAAAAACTGCGTAACACCCACTGCACCGATGCCAATGATTTTGCCCAGCATCAGCTGCGTGGGTTTCACACTGCTTACCACTACTTCGGCTATGCGGTTTGTTTTCTCTTCCATCACGCCCCGCATTACCATACTGCCGTACAAAAACAGGGTAATGTAAATGAGAAACGAAGTGGCATATCCCACACCGTAGGCCACCCCACTATTGCCCGAAGTCACCTCGCTGCCTTCACCCACTACTTTGGTGTTCAGGTCGGTGGCCCTTGCGGCTTTTTTAATAGAATCGTAAGCCTCTTTGCTGATGTTACCCATTTGAGTGACCAACCGCGTTTGCACCGCATCGTTCACTTGCCGGCGGATGCTCTCTTCTGTCATCACGCCCAGGTTTTTCCGGCTATAAATCTCAAACTGGTCGCCCTTGTTGACGCCATTGCCCGGCGCCAGCAGCACCGCCGCATAGTCTTTTGACAGCAGGGCTGTATCGGCATTGGCAATAAAGTCGAAGCTGGTCGATTTACTGCTTTTCAAGTACTCTTTCAGCACGCCGTCTTTGTCGCCCACAGCTATCTTTTCCTCGTTTACACTTTTTACGGTAATGAGGATGACAGCAGCAATGATGATGACAAACACCAACGGTGTCAAAAACGTACTGAGCAGAAAAGTTTTGTTGCGTACCCGGGTGAGGTATTCCCGTTGTATAATGAGCCAGGTTTTATTCATGATTCGAAAGAATGAAATGGATGAAAAGATGAAATAACGAAATGGTGGCTTCGTTGGCTACACGGCTCCTTGCAAAAACTGGCGGGCCGTAGGTGTACCTTCTACCAGCTTAATGAAGATATCGTTGAGCGAAGGAAGGATTTCATGGAAGCTCTGTATCTGCCTGTCGTTGGCCATCAGGTATTGCAATACCTGATTATTGCTGACACCATCATGCAGGCGTACCACCACTTTCTTCTCTTTGCTTTGCAGCAGATCAAACAAGCCATCTACCGACGATAGCCCTTCTGTATCGTTTAGTTCTATGCTGAACAGAAACTCTTTGAACTGCTGCTTTACATCAGCCACTGTACCGTCTAGTATCTTCTGGCCTTTGTTTACTAAAATGATCTGATCGCATATTTCTTCTACCTGCTCCATGCGGTGCGTCGAAAAAATGATGGTAGCGCCCTCTTTGGCCAGCCGATAAATTTCGTCTTTGATCAAGTTGGCATTCACCGGATCGAGGCCACTAAACGGTTCGTCGAGAATAATCAGCTTGGGCTCATGCATAACGGTGGTTACAAACTGTAGCTTCTGGCTCATGCCCTTGCTCAGGTCTTCCACTTTTTTGCCCCACCAGCTTTCCATACCCAGCCGCACAAACCATGCTTTGGCAGCCGCCATTGCTTCAGGCTTGCGCATGCCTTTCAGCTGCGCCAGGTAGGTGGCCTGCTCGCCAATTTTCATTTTTTTGTACAGGCCTCTTTCTTCAGGCATGTACCCAATTTTGATCACGTCGTTGATCGGATCAAATCGGTGTCCATTCAGCCATATATCGCCGGCATCGGGGTAAAAAATGCCGGTAATCATGCGGATGAGCGTGGTTTTGCCGGCGCCGTTGGGGCCCAGCAAACCAAATATGCTCCCTTGCTGAATGCTGAATGAGATGTCGTCGACAGCACGCTGCGTAGCAAACTGCTTTACCAGGTGCTCTACTCGTAATATTTCCATAGGATAGTTTAAGACTGGCATGAAGATACAGGGCCGCACTATTCGGCACGTGCAAATACATAAGTGGATAGAGGAAGGTAAAAATTACACGAATACTGATGATGAGATACAAAGCGACCCGGCCGAAAGAAAGGCCTTTTCGAACAAGCGCAGCTGTGGCAGGGGTTTCCGATGAT
>JALOMC010000032.1 GCA_025455665.1 Chitinophagaceae bacterium
TTACCAGCGGTCCATGGTTGTACTTACTATCCAGCCACAGGGTACGGTAGGCGTGGTGCTGCATCTTGCGGGCTATCATAGCCCAGGCAAATGGCAGCATCAGCGCCACACTGATAAGCAAGGCAAGCAAACGGGCTATTTTGGCATTGTCTATCAGCGCTTGCAATTGTGGCTTTAGTACATAGCGGCTCAGCAGTATTACTGCCACCATCATTACAGCATTTACCACCAGCATTTGGGCAAAGTGCCGCACCACAAGGCGCCAATCACTTTCTGCTTTGATGAGCTGCGAACCAGCACTGTACTTATCGATAGATGCCAGCCAACGGGCAGGCAACCGCTTGTTCAGCTCCGCTATCAATCCTTCGGCCGAGCGGATCATGAGTGGGGTGGTAAATGTAGTAAGCACTGATACGCCCACAGCAATGGGATACAGTGCCGGATCGATGACCTTCATGCTGACGCCCAGCGTGGCAATGATGAAAGAAAACTCGCCGATTTGCGTCATGCTGGTACCTGCCTGTACTGCCTGCCGCAGCGGCCTGCCCGCCAGCAGGGCCCCACCGCTTACAAACAGCAGCTTGCCGCCTACTACCAGCGCTGCTATCACTAGCACGGGTCCGGCATTGGCCAGCAGCAGCTGCGGATTGATGAGCATACCGACGGATACAAAAAACACTGCACCAAACAGGTTCTTCACCGGTATCAGCAGGTGCTCAATTTTTTCGCCATAGGCAGTTTCGCTCAAGATAGAGCCCATGACAAAAGCACCCAAAGCTGCCGATAACCCTACCGAGTGGGCAAACACCACCATACCCAGGCAAAGGCCCAGTGCAGCAATCAGCAATGTTTCGCTATTCAGCCACCGGGCTGCTTTGCGCAGCAATCCGGGCAGTAAAAAAATGCCGAGTAAAAACCAAAGACTCAGAAAAAACAACAGCTTGCCAATGGCGAATAACAAATCGGAACCGGCAAAAGCCTTGCTGGCAGCCATGGTACTCAGCAGCACCATCAGCACTACAGCCACCACATCTTCTATTATCAGCACACCCATCACCAGGCTGGTAAACTGGCGGGTCTTCATGCCCATTTCTTCAAACGCCCGAAAAATGATGGTGGTGCTGGAAATGGCAATAATGCCCCCCAGAAATAAACTATCCATCCAGCTCCAGCCCAGCCAGCGGCCAGCGGCATAGCCCAGCGTAAGCATGGCCGATATTTCTACCGTGCCGGTAATGGCAGCAGCCGGTCCTACCTTCACCAGTTTTTTAAAACTGAACTCCAGGCCGAGGGTAAATAGTAGTACGATCACGCCTATTTCTGCCCACACCTTAATGCCTTCCACATCGGTAACGGTGGGAAACAACTTGAAATTAGGACCCACCAGCAGGCCGCACAGCACATAGCCCAGCACTACAGGCTGCTTCAGCCGCCTGAACAACAACGTGGTAACGCCTGCTGCACCCAACATCAGGGCCAGATCGGTAATGAGATGTGGCAAATGGGCCATGCCCAAAAATAGGGCAAGCGGCCAAGCAGGCATTTTCGCAAAAAGCAAAGACCGCACAACCCGAAGGTCGGCGGTCTCGTTTGCTTGCTTTATAAGAACCAACGACTGAAAATCGCTTACGCCTTATTGCAGCACTACCCGATCGGTAAAGCTGCTACCGTCCACGCTGATGCGCAACAAGTATTGGCCTGGCGCCAGGCGGCTCAGGTCCAGCCTGGCAGGCTGTGCCCCCAGCTGCACGGTGCCCTGTGCCACCATTTGGCCACCCAGTTGTACTACTTCGTAGCGGGCGGTACCGGCCAGTTGCTCGGCCTGCACATACACCTGGCCACGGGCGGGGTTGGGGTACACTTGTACCGAGGCCCTTACGCCGGCAGCTTTCACCGTCAGCACCTGGCTGTAAGTCGACTTGCCATCGAAATCAATCTGCTTCAAACGATAATACACGGTGGCATCAGTAGCCGCATCGCTATGGCTGTATTGGCGGGCACTATTGCTATTGCCGGCGCCGGCTACAAAGCCTACCTGCTGCCAGCTGCGCCCATCGGCACTCCGCTCTATGGCAAAGCCTTTGTTGTTTTGCTCGGTAGCAGTGTTCCAGTTCAGCAGCACCTGCTGGCCCTGGCGGCGGGCACTGAAGCCAGTCAGCTTTACCGGCAGCGCATTGGTGTTGTAGAAATAGATATTGTCCATGTACACATTGCTGCTGCCAAACGGAACACCTTCAAACTTAAACTGGATAATACTGCTCAGATTGATGGTATTAAAGCTGGCCAGATCAATATCTAGACTCATCCAATTGCTCAAGGTGGGAGTAATGGTAAATGCTTGCTCTACCGGGCCTGTATTAATCAGGAATACCTTCAGCTCAGTACAATCAGGCGTCCAGATATCAAGGTGTAAACGGTTCATGCCAGCTGCATTGATGGGCGCAGCAAACTGTACACCCTGATAGTTCAGATTGGCGTAGCGCTTGGTATCATTTCCTGCCACCTGCACATCAGTTACCACGGTGCTTTGGCCCCAGTTAGGAAACCAATCGGTACCGGGCACATTTGAATACGCATTGCTGAACAGCGATACCACATCCGACGCGTTGCGGGCCGGTGGTGTAGGAGCAGCGGTGGTAGGCTCATTGGCAGCGCCCGATACGGTCACATTGATGGTGCCAGCTACGGCTACTCCTGCCAGGGTAGCAGTTACAGTGGCCGGGCCAGCGGTAGCGGCTGTACCGATGCCGGTGTTGCTAAATGTAATGCGGCCCACCGGATTGCTGGCAAAAGTGAGATAGGCCCCTGCCAGCGTAAAGTCGCGGTTGACACTGCTGATGGGATAGGTAGCTCGTACATTGAGTGCACCAAATGTGCCGCCAATAGCACGGGTCAGCGTTTGATTGTCCATGGTAACGGTGGGTGTACCAATGGTACCGCCTGCCACACTTTCATATTGTATATCGTCGAGCCACAAGCTGTAGGCGCCTTCATCACTGCCTTCAGCAAAATGAAAAAGACCATTGAAGGCCGTGAGCTTGGCAGGGTCAGGAATGGGGATGGTCACTTTTACCCAACTGGTGCCAACGGCGGTGGGTGTAGCCTCTACCTGCCACACATTGCTGGCAGCGTTATTGCCCAGGCCGGCTACGTTCAGCGTGGCAGTTTTGCTGGCCCGCACCCAAAAAGTAACGGCGTTGTAAGTGCTCAGGTTGGCATTGGCAGCCGCTACCATGGCGCCGCCCGTGTAGCCGCCGGCCGGCACGTCTATTCTGAGCGATCGGGTACCGGCTGAACCAGGCCGGGCCGTGGTGGCATCTACTGATAGGTTATTGGTAGATCCACCAAAGGCAGCAAACGTAATGCCACTGCCATAATCATCATCAAACACCACTGGCTGTGCCACCAGCCAGGCGGGCAAAAGGCAAAGTACAAATGAGTACAGTTTTCTCATACGGGGAAGCATTTAGGATATGAAGAATGAATGAAAAACAAGCAAAAAACCAGCTATCGGTCACACTGTTTTGACCAATAGCTGGCGCAGCACTTTACTGCTCTATCATGCGGAACACCCGCACATAATCGACTTCCATACGGGTGGGAAAAATGCTATTGTCGACACCTTGTGCACCGCCCCAATTACCACCGATTGCAATATTCAGAATGAGGAAGAACTTACGGTTGAAGGGCCATACCGTAAAGCCTTTGTTTTCGTTCACAAACTCGAAGTACTGCACTCCATCCACGAAACCACGCACCGCATACGGCGTCCAGTCTACCCTATACACATGAAAATCGTCCATAACACCAGGCACCATGCGGCTGGAAGTACGCTGCGTATTGCGCATGTGATTGTAAGCACTGGTGTGAATGCTGCAGTGGATGCGTTCGGGATCGTAGCCCACATGCTCCATAATGTCAATTTCACCACTAGCGGGCCATACGCCATAGCTGTTGTCTGAGCTCAGCATCCAAACAGCCGGCCAGGTGCCACGGCCGCGGGGCAGCTTGGCACGTATTTCAAAACGGCCGTATAGCCAGTCGCCTTTGCCCTTCGTAATCATACGGGTGCTGCTGTACTCGCGGCCCCCTACATTTTCACGTCGGGCTTCTATTACCAGCCGGCCATTGTCCAGCCGGGCATTGGGCCCCTGGGTATAAAACTGTAGCTCGTTATTGCCCCAGCCACCACCGCCGGTTTCAAACGTCCACTTGCTGTTGTCTACAGCAGTGCCGTCAAAATTGTCCTGCCAGGCCGGCGTTGTTTCAAACTGCCAGTTTTTATCAATGATCACTTCAGCGGCCGTAACAGGCGGAATGATCTTTTTTTCGGTACAGCTTTGCAGCGCCAGTACGCTGGCTGCTACTACTGCTATGCTCCATGTGTGCTTCATGTTCTTCGTTTTTTTAGTAGTGCCAAATATGGTTTACTGCGATACCAGTTTGAATTGAAACACTGTACCGGCACCGGTGCCAGCTCTCAGCGTCATTCGCGTTGGTGTTATTTCAATAATGCGGTACACATTTTCCGGCACATCGGTAGTGCCAATAAAGTTGGGCAACACAGTACCTGGTAGCTGAATGGTAGCCAACCCCGCTACCCCACCGGTAGTCGGGCCGAAGGTGAAGCTGGTATTGTAACTCCGATCAATACCGCAGTTGAAATTGGGTGCAATATTGCCGCCATTGAAGGTGGCTCCATTGGCATTGTAGCTAAGCGCATTGGCCGGAGTAAAGGTGTACACATCATCTATCTGGCAGTCGGCCAGCGCCCCGCCACCAAAAAACTGTGCCGGGTTGGCTTCGGTACCCACTATGATGGCATTGGCACCAGGCGAAGCATCAAACCGCCACGCCTTGCCATTGGCACCGGTGAGTAGCTGCCGTATGTCGGCAATGGTGAGTGCCACCTTTCGGCGCAGCTTTACTTCCAGCAGTTCGCCACCGGCCAAAGTGCTGCGCAGCACCATGGTTTCGTTGGTAAAGCTCATCACTGTGTAAGCATTGCCCCGTACTTCATCGGTAGTGCCTATAAAGGGACGGCTGCTGCCACCCACAGTATTGCCCAGCAATATTTGCGGGCGCTGGCCGGTACGGGCTACTACGCGGTAGGTGTTGGCATTCGCCTTGGGGCCCTGGCAGCTGTATCCGCTCTGCACATCAAAGGTTTGACCATTGGCATCGTAGGCAAAACTGCCATCGGCACCAAACTTGTACACGTCATCGGCCTGGCAGCCCGCTGCTGCACCGGCAAAAAATACTTGCGTTGCATCGGCCGATAGTACTCTGATGGCATCACCATCCAGGCTCCAGGTCCATTCGGCACTGCCGCAGTTGGTCAGTGCTCTGAAAAAACTATTGCCACAAGCATCGGCTACAAACACTTTTTTGGTCACCGAATTGTTGCCATTCGTACCCACTGTTGTTAGTCGCACATCATAGGTGCCGCCTACCCTGTAGGTATGCAGCGGGTCTTTGGCCGATGACAGCGAAGAGTTATCGCCAAAATCCCATTGGTACAAAAATTCTTCTTTACTCAGGTTGGTAAACTGTACGCGGTAGGCATACGGCAGTGTATCGCTGGCGGGCAGCTGCGCAAAGCTGAAGTCGGCCTCAGAAGCAGTACCACTGAGTTCGGGTATTGTTTTGCTACAAGCTACCAGCACCACACTTAGTGCCACCAGGCTCATCAGCTGCTTAAATTGTTGCTTCATATGCAAGTGCATTTGTGTTTGATGGATGATGGTGGACTTAGTACCCTTCGTTCTGTGTCAGGTTGGGGTTCTTGTCGCGTTCGCCCTGCGGAATAGGCATGAAGCGGTGGCGGGGCTGCACATTGGTTTTGCCATGGGCCCGCATGACAGTAATGAAATAATTGGGGTCGGGATGGCGCAGCAGGTCGTACCAGCGGTGCATTTCAAACGCAAACTCAATACGACGCTCTTTGTAAATGGCGGCGAGGTATTGTGCATCGTTCAGGCCATTGGGCAAGGGAGCCAGCCCGGCCCGTGCCCGTACCTGGTCGGCAAATGGTTTGCCCAACGTTGGGCCGGCAGCCTCGGCGTAGATCAGCAATATCTCGCTGTAGCGCATGATGGGTACATTCAGGGCGCAGGTCCAGCCGCCGTTGTCGCCCAGCGTGTTGGCAATAGGTACAAAATACTTTCGCACGTTTAGCCCCAGCGGCGACCCAATCAGTTGGGCCGGTTGCACATAGGTTTCAAACCGATCGCCGGGTATCCACATGCTGCGAGCACGGCGGCGGTCGATGATGCTGGCAAAGCTGGTACCAGTGCGTTCGTACTGTTCGGCCAGGTCGCGGGTAGGCACATTCCAGCCGTATCCATCGCTTTGTACAATCTGCTGACCGCGTGGTGCAAAAAACGTATTCAGCTTATGGCCGGCACCAAAATCGCTCCATTGGCCACCACCGCTGCGATACTGCACTTCAAACACCGACTCCGGACCATTTTCACGGTCAAGACTGAAATTATCAGCATAGTCGGCATTCAGCCGATAAGTATTAGCGTCAATAACTTCTTTGGCTTTGGCGGCCGCATTTGGCTTATCGCCCAGCCACAGGTACACTGCAGCCAGCAAGCCTTTGGCAGCGCCGCGTGTAGCCCGGCCCATATCACTGCCGCTGTAGCTGACCGGCAGTGCCGTTTCGGCTGCCTGCAGGTCGGCAATTATTTGCTTGAATACATCGGCCCGGGGGCTGCGTGTAATCGTGGTCGATTCTTCTACACTAATCACCCGGGTATACAGCGGCACATCGCCAAACACCCGCACCAGGTGCCAGTAGTAAAGAGCACGCAAAAAGCGGGCTTCGCCCAAAATGCGGGTGCGCAAGGTGGCACTCATAACAGGTATGGTAGGCACTTTCTCCAATACCAGGTTGCAGCGCAGTATACCAAAGTAGTTTTGCGCCCACATCAGGTTGATGATGGGGTTGAACGATGTGACATTGAAGTTGTCCAGTTCGGCAGTTTCAAGACCATCGCCACCACCACCACCGCCCAGGTCGGTATCGTCGCTCATAATGTCGCCAATATGCCAGGCAGCCCCGTTGTAAATAGCCGAAAGCGGCGTGTACGCTGCATTGATACCGGCAATCGCCTGCGTCTCGGTCTGGAAATAATTATCGACCGTTACGATAGGAATGGTGGGCGGGATGGTGAGATCCTTTTTGCTACAAGCCGACAATAGTGCTACTGCCAGACCGCCGCCGGCAAGTAGAAGTGTTGTAGTGTTCTTCATACGGTTACGCATAGTCGTTCGTATTTAGCTGCTCCTTTAATCAGAAATCAACATTTACACCCAGCAGAAAAGTGCGGGCCTGCGGGTAAAAGCCCAGATCGACACCGCCGCCCACTTCGGGGTCGAAACCCGAGTAGTTGGTAACGGTGAGCAGGTTTTGAATACTGCCATACAGCTGAAAACGGGTGAGGCGCATTGTCTTCATCCACGAAGCCGGCAGGTTGTATGCCAGTCGCACGTTTTTAATGCGCATGTACGAAGCATCTTCTACAAAGCGGTCGCTCACACGGTTATTTCCGTTCGGATCATTCAGCACCATCCGCGGCATGCTATTGCTGGTGCCCGGGCCTGTCCATCGGTTAATCACGTCTTTCGAATAGTTGCCGTTGCTCACACCACCCTCGGTATACCAGCGGCTGAAATTGAGAACCCTGTTGCCGGCGCTGCCTTGCAAAAACACCGTCAGTTCCAGTCCTTTCCAGGTGACAGTATTGGTAAGGCCGTATGTAAAAGTGGGGTTGGCATTTCCAATATTGGTACGGTCTCTGTCATCTATCACACCATCGCCGTTCAGGTCTTTGAATTTAATATCGCCAGGTGCTGTGCTGTTGGTAGGATCGGTACCAGGTGTTTGCCGGGCACTTTTGGCTATTTCGTCATTGGTTTGAAAAATACCATCCGTCATGAACCCGAAAAAGAAGTCGGCAGGCAAGCCTTGCACCGTACGAAGACTACCGCCGGTAATGCGGGCAAATCCGCGATCCAAGGGGGCGCTCAGGCCCAGCGACGTTACTTCGTTTTGGTAGGTACCAAGTACTGCATTGGCTGTCCAGCGCAGCGATTTTTTATCAACCAGCGTGCTGCTGATCGTCAGGTCGATACCACGGTTACGCAGGGTGCCCGTGTTGAACGGAACCGACTCGAAAGTGCCGCTCACAAAGGGTGGCGCTACAAAAAGAATCAGATCGATAGAGCGCCGCTGGTACACGTCCAACGAAAAGTTGACCGCATTGTTCCACAGGCCGGCATCTACCCCAATGTTCAGTTGCTCATTTTTTTCCCAGCGTATGTCGGGGTTAAACCCGCGGCTGATACCAGCGCCCGGCACAATGCCGCCCGAGCCTGCCGAGTTGCCAAATGTGTATTGAAAACTCTGGTTGATGGCAGGAATAAACTGATTGCCGGGTACATTCGGATTACCGGTATAGCCAAAGCTGGCTCTCACTTTCAAATCACTTACCCAGCGTATTTTTTCCATAAAGGGTTCGCGGCTAAGGCGCCATGCCGCAGATACCGATGGGAAAATGGCGAACTGATTGGCGGGTGCAAAATTGCTGCTGCCATCGCGGCGAAGTGAGAAGGAGAAGAAACCGCGGTTATCGAAATCGTAATTTACCCGACCTACGTACGATATCAGCCGGCTGTTGATGCCTTCATCTGATGCGTTGAAGGTTTGGGAAATGTCGGTAGGCAAAAACACCTGGTCGTTCAGCACCGGAATCAGCTGGTTAAAGTTGCCACCACGGCCAGCCAGCACCCACGAAAAACGGTTTTCCTGCGCAGTGTAGCCCACCACCGCATTCAGTTTGTGCTTGCCGGCAAAAGTTTTGTCGTAGCTCATGGTCAGTTCCGCCAGGTAGTCGGGGTAAAGGCCCTTTTGCGATGAAAACCCTGACAGGATAAAAGGGCGGCCACCCGATGATGGTGTCGCCGGAGTGAAGTTTTTGTTTTCAAGCAGGTTGAAATCGGCCCCAAACAGGCTTTTGAATTTCAGCCCTTTCAGCAGCTCTATTTCGGCAAATACATTGCCGGTAATGCGATGGCGGATAAACCTGTTTTGAGGAATCTCCAGCTGATAAATCGGGTTGGGTTCATTAAACCCGTCAATAGAGCCGCTGCCGCCAGCATAAGTGCCATCGGCATTGCGAGGACGCACAGTGGGCGGTGCCATCATGGATAGTAGCAGCACACTGTTGAATGGCGTGTAGGTATCGGCACCCCGCTCGGTAGATTTACTCATCATCAGCGAGTTGCCGAGTTTGATACGGTTATTGATTTTGATATCACCATTAAACCGCAGGTTAAAGCGTTCGTAGTTGGTACGATACACGATACCATCTTGCTTAAAGTAACCTGCACTGAGCATGTATTGGGCATTTTGACTACCGCCCGATGCCGTCATATTGAAGCTGGTGATGGCTGCACGGCGAAAAATTTCGTCCAGCCAGTTCGTGCCCTTGCCATACTCTGCCTCTATGGCAGCCGGATCGGCCAGCTTTGGAATCATGCTGAGCCCACTGGCAATACGTGCTTCGCTATTGAGCACAGCGTACTCCCGGGCGTTCAGCATTTCAGGCAATCGCCACGCTTGCTGCAGGCCCTGGTACATGTCAATGTTCAGGTTTGTTTTGCCGGCTTTGCCCCGCTTGGTAGTAATCATAATTACACCGTTTGAGGCACGCACACCATATATGCTGGCGGCGGCTGCATCTTTCAGCACATCTATACTTTCTATATCGCCGGTGCCAAATGAGTTGAGTACGTTGTCGGCATTCTGATCGGGCAGGGGGTACCCATCTACTACTACCAGCGGATTATTGGTGCCGGTAAGCGAACTGATACCGCGGATGCGAATGCTGGTACCGCCAGTACCGCCCGGCGCACCGCTGTTTTGCGTGATGGTAACACCCGCTACGCGGCCTTGCAGCGCCTGTGCCGCATCGGCTACCGGAGTGGCCGTAATGTCTTTGGCCGATACCGATGACACGGCAGTACTCAATGCTTTACGGCTGCGGGTACCATAGCCTACCACCACCACATCGCTAAGTACAGCGGCGGTGCTGGCCAGCGTAATGGTGACTGGCTGCGCACTGCCATCGTAGCGGTACTCACGGCTTTCGTAGCCTACAATACTTACCACCAGCACCGAGCTGGCCGACGTAAGCGGCAGACTGAAAAAGCCATCGCTGTTTGCCTGGGTACCTTCGGCGCTGCCTTTCAGCAGTATGCTGGCGCCTGCTACAGGCTGATTGGTTTTGGCATCTACAATGCGCCCCCGCAGCACCATGCTCGAGTCGGTCCGGCCGGCTTGCTCGCCCCGTCCACCGGGCGCTGCTTCGTCGCTGTCTATACTGTCTTTCCCTTCGGCGGCCGATCGGCCGGCAGCTACTACCGCAAAGCTGGCATTGCCCAGCTTGCGGGCAGCAAAGCCGTACGGCGATAACAGTGCATTCAGCGCTTCTTCGGCGCTGTTGTACTGAGCTACATCAAAGTCAATCTTGTCTTTTGGGAGCCTTGTGGCTTCGTACACCACATCTACCTTGAACCGCTGGTGTATCTTTTCAATAAACGTAGCGATGGTGCCTTTTTCAACCAGGTCTACGCCTGGTTCGGCAGGTTTGGTCCACTGTGCCGAGGCCGGCAGCAGGCATAGCACCAGCAGCGAAGCCAGCAATACCGGCTTCAGCAAGCAGCTGAATGTTCTCATATGGCAGATCTATTTTAGCTGGGCAAAAAGCCCTGATTGAACGTAAGACACCCGCATCAGGGTACGGATACTTTCAACAACTGATCTTTTTTCTCAATTTTTATGTTCAATGTTATTTGCAATGCTTGCAGCAGCTGATCCAGATTATCGGCCCGAAGATGGCCGCTCATGGTGCGGTCGGCCAGTGCAGCAGTTTCAAATTCCATTTCGTAGCCGTAGCGCTGCTCTATCATACGGCCTATTTCGGCCAGGCTGGTGTAGTCAAAGTGATACTCATTGCTGGTCCAGTCCGCCATCACATCGGGCGGTGCTGTGGCCAGCATCGGGGTCAATACCGGGCCCTCATCTACCGTTACCACGTCGCCGGGCTTCATGCTGTGCACCCGCAAGCCGGCAGCACTACGGCCGGGCCGTTGCGAATAAAGCAGCTCTACCCGGCCCTCTTTCAAGGCTACCGTGGTTTGCGCTGTGTACGCATTCACGTTGAATTTTGTGCCGAGCACCTTTACATCCAACCGGTCGGTATGTACCAGAAAATAGTCTACTCCGGGCTGCTTGCTTTTACTGATTTCGAAATAGGCCTCGCCCCGCAGCCATACTTGCCGCAGCGTATCCAGCAGCCAGTCGGCCGGCAGCTTCAGTTCCGAATTGCTGTTCAGTATTACCACCGATGAATCGGGCAGCAGAATGCGGCGCTTTTCGCCGAAACGGGTACTGATTGTTTTGTAGGCCAAATCGTAGGACGTGGCACTGCCGGCACCCGACCTGCCTTGCCACCACCATGCACCTGCAGCCAGCAACAGCAGCACGGCTGCGGCGGCCCACCACCAGCGGCCCCATCCGGCTATCGGTAGCTTTTTTACCGGCGCCTCCTGCAAGCGAGCTTCGATAGCATTCCAGCTTTGGCGCTGCCTGTCGGCATCCGCCACCGGCCGCCTTGGTTCAAAAGGCAGCTGTTCGGATGATGGATCGGGAAGCGGAGTGCTCATTGCAGATTATTTTTTTACAAGACATGAATGGTAGGGCCCCTATACTCTAATTGGGTGAAGTTTTTTCCGGGCGAGCACTACCCGCTCAGCCGCTTTCGCAGGTACTGCGTGGCTTTAAAGGCCAGGTTTACCACACTCTGGTAGTTTATTTCCATCACCGCGGCAATTTGCTGGTACTCCATGCCTGCATAGTATTTCAGCCAAATTACCTCACGCTGGCGGGCAGGCAGTTCATTTACCGCCGTGGCTATTTTTTGCTGCTGCTGCCGGGTATGCTCGGCCTGCACCCGTATGTCTTCGGCCGAAAACACGGGATCCAACTCTACCTGCTGCTGCCATTGCTGCTGCTGGCGTCGCCGGCTTTGGCGGCTTCGCAGCACATTCAGCACGTGGCGCCGCAGCATAATGAAAAAATAAGCCCGGACACTTTGCACTTCGCCAATCTGTGCTCGTAGTTGCCAGGCTTTTACAAACACGTCCTGTATGGCATCTTCGGCCAGCATCTCATCTTGCAGCAGGCGGCAGGCATAGTCTATCATGCTGGCATACAACGCCTCATGTATCTGGCGCAGGCCATCGGCATGGCCAGCCAGTACGCGGTCCCAGGCGTTCTGCAAGTCGGGAGAAGGCATGGCACCCGTTGTCATGTAGCGCTGCAAAAAATCGTTAGCTGATTCAAAAAATAAAGGTAGGGCCAAAGCGACACGGCTTTGCTGGCCCAAGCTTGTTACTTTGCAGGCCGGCTATTGTTCATGATAGGTAGAAATTAACCGCTATGAAAGCAAAATTGTTAATTGGGTTGGGCATGCTTTGGCTCACCAGCCTGGCCAGTGCACAGGGTACCGAGCTCACCTCCCAGCATCAAAAAACCATGTTGGAGTATGCCGGCCCCCAGACCAATACCCTGGTACCCATCGCCTTGCTGAACAAAGACGGCCTGATAGCGGCCGAAGCTGCCAAATGGTTGAGCGGCGTACGGCGTCAGGCGGTGGTCACGTATAGCTTTTCACCCACCAGTGAGGCCTTTATTGGCACCGCTGCCC
>JALOMC010000309.1 GCA_025455665.1 Chitinophagaceae bacterium
ATGGGCAGGCTGTGCTGCGCCAGGTAGGACACACCAGCCTCATACGTGTCGGCTGTAAACTCGGCATAGGCCGCTGTAGGAATGCCGTGGCGCTGCATAAACTTTTTACTGAACGCCTTGCTCCCTTCCAGCTGAGCTGCTGCTGCCGAAGGGCCCACCACCGCCACGCCTTTGGCAGTAAAATAATCGTACACGCCATTTACCAGCGGGTCTTCGGGGCCTACTACCAGCAGGTCTATTTGCTGCGCATCAATCAACTGCTCCATGGCGGCAAAATCATTGACACCAATGGCCACATTGGTACCCACGCTGGCAGTGCCGGCATTGCCCGGGGCTATGAACAGCGCTTCGCAGCGGTTACTCTGTTTTATCTTCCAGGCCAGCGCATGTTCGCGGCCACCCGAGCCAAGGAGCAGTATTTTCATGGTTGAGTATTTTGGCCAGCAGGCGACCAACGAAAGCCGGCGTTAGCCCTGCCATGCGCCTATCCTGCTTGCGGCTGCAAAAATGCGCTTTCTCGCAGCGGGTGCATCAAAATCGCCTATTTTTCCAGCGCTATTTATTTGATCACAAAAATTGCCCTATGAGTGAGGTGACCACAACCAAACATCCGTCAGGACTTTATTCTCTCTTCTTTACCGAAATGTGGGAGCGTTTCAGCTACTATGGCATGCGTGCCTTGCTGGTCCTTTACCTCACCTCTACCGCCCTCAAAGGTGGTTTTGGCCTCGACCGGGCCAGTGCGCTGGAGGTGTACGCCATCTTCACCGGTCTGGTATACCTCACTCCTATTGCCGGCGGCTTTTTGGCCGATAAGCTATTGGGGCAGCGCAAGTCGGTTTACATCGGCGGATTACTAATGGCGCTGGGTAACTATACGCTGGCCATGAGTGTGGGTACACCAGGAGCCGAAGCAGTAGCCGATGGCCGCCAATGGTTGCTCAATCTCGGTCTGGGCCTGTTGATTGCCGGCAACGGCTTCTTCAAGCCGAATATTTCTACCATGGTAGGCGGCCTGTACGAAGAAAATGATATCCGCCGCGATAGTGGTTTCACACTGTTTTACATGGGCATCAACCTGGGAGCGTTTCTGGCGCCACTCATCGCCGGTTCGCTTGGCGAAATTTATGGATGGCAGTATGGCTTTCTGGCATCGGGTACTGGCATGTTGCTCGGTCTGGTTGTTTTTGCATTTACGCAGGGCGTTCTTTCAAACGTGGGCATGCCACCAAAGTATGACAAGTCGGTACTACGGTTGCAAACCCGTGATTATATAGACGTAGCTATTTGGGTAGTGGCAGTTGCAGCGTTGGTGTATGGCATGCTCGCCCTGTTTGGCAGCATGAGCCAAAGCACCTACGATATGGTCACCAACGGCATCTTCCTGGTAGGCGGCCTGGCGGTACTCTACGTCATTGGTACCAATACCAAGGGCGGCGATCAATGGAGCCGTGTGGCGGTGATTGCCATCCTCTGTTTCTTCAATATTTTCTTTTGGGCCGGCTTTGAGCAGGCAGGCGGCACTTTCAATTTGTTTGCCGAGCAAAACACCAATCGTGCTATCGGCAGTTTTACCATTCCCACCACCTGGTTTCAAAGTATCAATGCGTTCGCCATCTTCACCTTGGCACCCGTGTTTGCCATGTTATGGATTTACCTGAGCAAGCGTAACATGAATCCGAATATCCCTGCCAAGTTTGGCTACGGCCTGCTGCTGCTGGGCCTGGGTTTTGTGGTGATGTACGTAGCCAACAATAATGCGCAGGGTGGCACGCTGGTGAGCCCGCTGTGGCTGGTAGCAGTGTATGTGCTGCACACTGTGGGCGAACTATTCCTGTCGCCCATTGGTCTCAGCATGATTACCAAATTGTCGCCGCCCAAAATTGTATCGCTCATGATGGGCTTGTGGTTTACCAGCATTGCGCTGGCCAACTATATGGCTGGTATTTTGGAAAGCCTGCTGCACAAGTTCGAAATGAATCTCTTCCTTTTCCTCATCATGTCTTCTGCAGCCGGCGGCCTTGTCATGCTGGCGATATCGCCCATTTTGAAAAAAATGATGCGGGGTGTGAAATAATCACCCTCGCATAATCATAAAAAAGGAACAGCCTGTCGGATTCGACGGGCTGTTCCTTTTCATAACACAGCTTACGGCAGTTGATCAGCTCCTGCTATTTAGTTGTCTTTTAAATCCGTATCCACGGCACTGGTCTTGCTGCGCTTTTTTCCCGTCAGCTCATGATAAAAGCCCAGCACCAGAAAATTCCTTCCCGTTTCATCATTGATCCGGTAATCGAACTGACTCAAATATCCGGCCTGTATGGTACTCTGCCGGGTGGCCTTCCAACTGAGCGTGGCCTGCAGTCGATTCCGTTCAAAGTAGGGTGCATTATCAGTAAAGAAAAGCTCATTGCTGACAGAAGCGCTAAACGGCGACTGTCCATCTTTTGCTCTTCCAAAAGGATAAGAACATGCAAGGCGGTACCGGAAACGGTTGCGATAACCATTGCTGGTCCAGCGCATTTCCATGCGGTAGCGGTGCTCAAATTTTAGTCGGCTCACATCGTGCAAAATGATGAGTTGCGGCCAAAGCCGAAACTCATCGTTGTTCTTGGGCGTTTTAAAATTGCCTCCTTCGGCATAGGTCTGATAGCTGCCCGCAGCCAGCGACAGCTTCACGTTTTTGTGCAACTTAAAATTCACCCCACCCTTGTATTCGTAGTAATGAAAGTGATTGTAAAACCGGAGTGAACGCAGCTGCGCTTCGCCAAAAAAACTCCACTTATCCGAAGCCACATACCGAAGGTTCACCACATTCCAGGTACCAAGCGCATTGGTTTGTGCAGTGGCACCTGCAGCTGCCAGCAGGCTGCACAGCAACAGCCAAAAGTTTCTTCTATACATGAATAACGCTGAGATAGATTTTTCCTTTTCAAAACAAAGATAGCTGCTGCAGGTAGCCCTCAGGCAGTATCCTTCTTTCCTTCACTGGCACGAACCGCTTATCTTCCCTTGTAAATCCATTGCCAAATGAAAGCTGCCGAGTTTCAACCTTTTATACCCGATGAAGCAAGGGTACCCGAGCTGACCGTCAAAAGCATCCTCATGGGTGCTTTGTTTGGCATCATCTTCGGGGCATCTACCGTGTACCTGGCACTCAAGGCCGGCCTTACCGTCAGTGCCTCCATTCCCATTGCTGTGATTGCCATTACACTGGGGCGTCGCTTGCTCAAAACCACCATCCTCGAAAACAACATCATTCAAACCACCGGCAGTGCCGGCGAGAGCATTGCCGCTGGTGTGGTTTTTACCCTGCCGGGCTTTTTGTTTCTCAGCGATCCTGAGAGCAAAGAGTTTTTCCGCTACATCGTCATTCTCACGCTGGCCATTTTAGGCGGTATGCTGGGCACTTTCATGATGATTCCGCTGCGGCGATCACTGATTGTGAAGGAGCACGGTACCCTGCCCTACCCCGAAGGCACGGCTTGCGCCAGTGTACT
>JALOMC010000310.1 GCA_025455665.1 Chitinophagaceae bacterium
TGCCCTCCGGCTGCTTACCTTTGCCGCGTTTTGCCAAAGATTGGTTCCATATCACTCCCCGAGTTTCCGCTGCTGCTGGCGCCCATGGAAGACGTGAGCGACCCGCCATTTCGGGCCGTGTGCAAGGCCAACGGTGCCGACCTGATGTATACCGAGTTCATCAGCAGCGAAGGCCTGATCCGCGACGCCATCAAAAGCCGCCAGAAGCTGGACATTTTTGAAGAAGAGCGCCCCGTGGGTATCCAAATCTTTGGGGGCGATGAAGAAGCCATGGCCCTGAGTGCCCGCATTGTAGACACGGTACAGCCCGATTTGCTCGACATCAACTTTGGCTGCCCGGTAAAAAAGGTAGTGACCAAAGGGGCTGGCGCTGCTGTGCTGAAAGATGTAGACCTGATGGTGCGACTGACCAGCGCCTGCGTAAAGAGCACCCGCCTGCCAGTAACGGTAAAAACCCGCCTGGGCTGGGACGATAACAGCAAAAACATAGTAGAAGTAGCCGAACGCCTGCAAGACGTGGGTGTGCAGGCCCTGAGTATACACGGCCGCACCCGGGCACAGCTGTACAAAGGCCAGGCCGATTGGACGCTGATAGCCGAAGTAAAAAACAACCCGCGGATCCATATTCCCATTTTTGGCAACGGCGATATCGACAGCCCCGAAAAGGCGATGGAGTACCAGCGCCGCTATGGGGTAGATGGCATCATGATCGGCCGCGCTGCCATTGGCTATCCCTGGATTTTTGATGAAATAAAGCACTACCGCCGCACCGGTCAGCACCTGCCGCCCCCCACCATCCAGCAGCGGGTAGCCGTTATACGCAGGCACCTGCATGGCAGCGTACAATGGAAGGGCAGCAAGCTGGGCATTTTGGAAATGCGCCGCCACTATACCAACTACCTCAAGGGGCTGCCCAACATCAAAGAATATCGCCTGAAGCTGGTGCAGCTGAGCACGCTGGAAGAACTGGATGCCGTGCTGGACGAGATCGTTCGGGTGTACGATGGCTTTGAATTTGCACCGCGGGTGCTGAACATGGACGCCATGGCATACAGCTGCGATAGCTGACGCTAATGTGCTGATGCGATAATATGATAATGTGATAATGGGCGGGGGTCTTTAAGGTTGGCCTTTTACATTTCATGAGTTCGCGGCTCCGAAGGTTGCAGGGTTGCAGGTTCTTGCACTTTCATCCTTCACCCATCGCCCTTGCCCTTTTGACTTTTCTCCTATCCCCCCACTCGCAGGTTGGCTCAGCACCCCGTGTTTTCCCAGCATGTTAACAAGCGATGGTCCTCCCAAGCCATGGGCTCGCTGTATGTTTGAAAGGTGAAGCCTCTTTTGCTAGCTATACTGCTGAGTCCGCTGCTGGGTGCAGCGCAGCCGGCTACGGCCCTGCTGCTCAAAAAAAACACCAAAACCATCCAACGCTTTTACCCCGGCCGGCCCATTACGTTTACCACTACCGAGGGCATGCCCGTAAATGGCATGCTCGATTCGCTGGTGCGAGACTCGCTGTACCTCACCTATTCTCAGGTAGTAAGGGTGCCAAACCGCTTTGGCGGCCAAAGCATCGATACCGCCGGCCGCTATCAGTTAGCATTTAGCGTGGCCAATGTGGGCAGCTTTCCGCGGCGGCGCAGCGGCCTGCTTCCTGGTGCGTTGGTATTGGGTGGCCTGGGCTACACGGCTGTCAATGTGGTGAACACCCTGCGGGAAGGCGATGCCCTGTTTGGAAAAGATAACCTGGGCAACCTGCTGGGCGGCCTGGGTGCCGCAGGGGCAGGCTTGCTCATTGGGGCCCTGCGTGAAAACAGCTACCGCATTGGCAAAAAATACCAGTTGGTAATCATGCGCTGACGGTAAGCCACAAAAAGCGGCGTTATTTGCCAAGGGGCTGCTGTGGGCGCCCGGTTTTCTATGAAAAAAGTATTCAAGTTTCTGAAGCGGCTGGCGCTATGGCTGGTGCTGTTGCATTTCGCTTACATCTTGTACGTATGGGTGTTTCCGCCGCCTATTACGCTTACGCAGCTGGGCAGCCTGCTGGGCGGCCATGGCCTTCATAAAGATTGGGTGAGCTACGAAGAGATGAGCCCGCAGGCCGCCTTGGCCGTGATGGCGGCCGAAGACCAGCTGTTTCCCGACCACAACGGCTTTGATTGGAAAAGCATTGAAAAGGCCATGGCCTACAACAAGCGCAAACCCGGCCGGGTGCGGGGTGCCAGCACCATCAGCCAGCAGGTGGCCAAAAATGTGTTTTTGTGGCAAGGCCGCAGCTATGTACGCAAGGGGCTGGAGGTGTATTTTACGTTTGTGATAGAAGCGCTGTACAGCAAGCAGCGCATCATGGAGCTATACCTGAACGTAGCTGAAATGGGTGAAGGCACTTTTGGAATAGAAGCGGCGTCGCAGCGGTATTTTGGCAAGCCTGCCAGCCGCCTCAGCCGGGCCGAAGCCGCCAAAATAGCGGCCGCCCTGCCCAACCCCAAGAAGTACAGCGTAAAGCCCCTGAGCAGCTACGTGAGCCGCCGGAGCGCCTGGATACAGCGCCAGATGAACAACCTGGAGGGCGACCCCGATGTACAACGGATTTTGAAACGTTAAGGCCGCTGTGTCGGCTACCTTTACATAACACATGCATCACACTCGTATTTGCTTTTTACCATGGCTGGCGCTGGCGGCGCTGTTGGCTGCCTGCAGTAGTACCAAGCCGGCCTACCAGGCCAGCCGCAAGTTTTCGGCGCAGCAGCTGCAGCAAGATGTGGACCTGGCCTGGCAAACCCTGCAGCAAGTGCATCCTTCCTACCATTGGTATACACCCACCGAAGAAGTGAACCGCCGCTTTGCCGAGGTACGGGCTTCTATCACCGATAGTCTGACGGAAGCTGAGTTCAGGTTGCGCTTGTCCTATGCAGTGGCCGCTATTCGCTGCGGGCACACCTCTGTGTTGGCATCTAAGGCAGCAAATGCATATTCTAACCGTAGCAATGCAGCATTACTCCCCCTGCAAGTACGGGTATGGGGTGCCGATAGTGTGGTAGTGGTAAGGGCTGCCGGCCCCGGTGCCGATAGCATCCGGCCTGGCATGATCATCACTGCTATTGACAGTGTACCCATTGAGACCCTGTTGCGCCAGCTATATGCGCCCATCTCGGTGGATGGATACAATCCCGCATTTGCCGAAGCCGTGCTGAGTGCCACATTTGCAGCCCGGCTGCGCTGGCACTACGGCCCTCGCAGCCAGTACCTGCTATCGCTGCTGGATAGCAATGGCCAGCCCTTGCAGGCCCGGCTGCGCATGCCTGCACCCCGCCGGCCCGATACTGCTGCCGCCCGACAGCGCCGTGCGCCTGCGCCTGTGGTACCCCGCGAGCCAGCCTATGGCAAACTGCAATGGTGGCCCGATGGGCAAACGGCTTATCTGCAGCTCAATAGCTTTTCGGGCAAGGGCGTCGGCCGGTTCATACGCCGCAGTTTTCGGCGCATTGACAGTGCTGCTGGTGCCAGGCAGCTCATCATTGATCTTCGCGACAACTCAGGTGGCCGTATTTCCAACAGTGCTTTGCTGGGCCGATACGTAGCGCACCAGCGCTTTCGGGTGGCCGATTCGGTGAGTGCCGTCAGTTTCGACTTTCCGAAGGCAAGACACGTGCAGGCACATTTGTTTTACCGCCTGTTTTCGTGGGCCTTTACCAGCCGGCTGGCCGATGGGCGGCTGCACATGCGGCGTATGGAACGCCACCAATATCGCCCTCGCCGCCGCCATCATTTTAGCGGGCCGCTGTACGTGCTTACCAGTGGCCGCAGTTTCTCGGCTTCCCTGCTTTTTTTAAACCATGTATACCAG
>JALOMC010000033.1 GCA_025455665.1 Chitinophagaceae bacterium
CGTTCAGCGGACGGTCAAAATCGAGCAGGCTGGGGCTGTCCCAACTGCTTTTGGCGTGGCGTACCAGTATCAGCGATTTCATGACTGGCTGAAAGTAGTGATAATGCAGCTGCCGGGAAAGGGGAATGGGGGAATGACGAATGAGGAAGGCTGAATGATGAATGAATCGGTGCGGGGCGTCCATCTCGAGTCTCAAACATGACACGCTGCGCCTTTGTGAGAAAAACATCCTCCCGCAGATATCGCAGATCAGCGCAGAAGAAATCAGCCATCATCCCTCGGAAATCCCAAATTCCTTCGGCGCCTTGCGAGAAAAATATGCTCCTGCGGATGTCGCAGATCAGCGCAAATGAAATCAGCCATCATCCCTCCGAAAATCAGCCATTTCCTTGGCGTTCTTCGTGCAAGAAAATCTCCATCGCTCAAAACCCCTGGTGGTAAGCTTTGTCTACCAGATCGTGGTATTCAGGGTGGCGCTTGACGTAAGCACTCATGTAGGGGCAGTACAGCATTATTTTTTTGCCTTCGGCCCGGGCCCATGCCAGCGCTGCTTTGGCCATGCTGGCGGCAATGCCCTGCCCTTCGAATTCGGCGGGTACTTCGGTGTGCATAAAGGCGATGTCTTGCTTGTAAAAGCGGTACACTATACTGGCCTTTTCGCCATTGGGCAGCAGCACCTCAAACTGCTGACCGGCTGTATTGTGCAAGATGGTGTGTGGCATGGACGAGGAAATGTGGCGTAAGTTTTAATGCAGCTGCAGTATCAATTGGTGACCGCTGATATTGTGTCTGATCAATTTTTCAAATCAGAAATCGGAAATCAGAAATCTGAAATGGCTTAATACCCTCTCACATTGCGGCCCTCCATGTAGTTCATAAAGGCACGGTTGCACACTTTATTGCCGCCGGGCGTGGGATAGTTGCCAGTAAAATACCAGTCGCCGGTATTGGTGGGGCAGCTTTCGTGCAGGTCTTCTATGCTTTGGTAAATCACCTGCACCGGTACATTGATACCGGGGGTGGTAATCATTTGCGCAATCTTATCGCTGATTTGCTGCGGCGTGAAGGGTGCGTACACTTCCCGCACCACATTTTTGGAATGCAGCAGGTCGTTGCGCTGTAGTTCTTTGCACTCTTTGTACAGGTCGGTCAGCAGGCTACGCTGGTCGCCCTCTTTCAGCAGCTCAATGGCCGCCTGAAAAGCAATGAAATCGCCGAGCTTGCTCATATCTATGCCGTAGCAATCGGGGTAGCGTATTTGCGGTGCCGATGATACAATAATGATTTTTTTGGGCTGCAGCCTGCCCAGCATGCGGATGATGCTTTCTCGCAAAGTGGTGCCGCGTACAATGCTATCGTCTATCACCACCAGCGAATCTTGCCCGGGGCGCACGGTGCCGTAGGTAATGTCGTACACGTGCTGCACCATGTCTTGCCGGCTCACATCTTCGGTAATGAAGGTGCGCATCTTCACATCCTTGATGGTTATTTTTTCCTGCCGGATTTTGCGGGTGATCATTTCCGTCAGCTTCTCTTCATCAAAGTCTTTGCCCCAGCTCATGATGCGCTGTACTTTGATTTGGTTGAGGTAGGCTTCCATGCCTTTGACCATGCCAAAGTAGGCCACCTCGGCCGTGTTGGGGATGTAGGAGAAGATGGTGTTTTTGAGGTCGTAATCGATGGCCTCGAGCACGGGCCGGCTCAGGTGGTAGCCCAGGGCTATGCGTTCGCGGTAGATCTTTTCATCGTTGCCGCGGCTGAAGTAGATACGCTCGAAGCTGCAGGCCCGCCGCTCTTGCGGTGGCAGTATTTGCTCAATGCTGTACTGGCCTTTATCGTCCACTATCAGGGCGCAGCCGGGCATCAGTTCCAGCACTTCATTTTCGCCCACATTAAACGTGGTGCGGATAGCGGCCCGTTCGCTGGCGGCTACTATATAGTCGTCGTGTATGTAGTAGTAGCTGGGCCTGATGCCGTTGGCATCCCGCATCACAAAGCTGTAGCCATTGCCAATGAGGCCGCCAAAGTGGTAGCCACCATCAAACTGCGCAGCAGCCTGCTGCAGCACGGTTTTGATGCAGGGCCGCTCGTTGTCGGCTTCGTCGGCGGCTACCAGGTAGTGGTGTACCACTTCCATCATAGCAGCCAGGTCGCTTTGTTGCTGAAATTGGCCGGGCTCCATGCCTACATGCGCAAACAGCTCATCGGTGTTCACCAGGTTAAAGTTGCCGGCGAGGGCCAGGTTGCGGGCTGGCTTGATGTCTTTTTTGATAAATGGGTGGCAGAAGGCCACATCATTTTTGCCCTGGGTGCCATAGCGCAGGTGGCCTAGCAGCAGCTCGCCCAAAAAGGGCAGGTGGCCCTTGGCCAGGCCGGGGTGCTTCAGCAGTTCGGGCTGGTACTTTTCCAGCTCGCCTACCTGTGCGCCCACCTGGGCAAATATGTCGGCAATGGGCTGGTTGGCCGTGCTGCGCATGCGGTGCAGGAAGGGGTAGCCCGGCTCGGCATTCAGCTTTACGCTGGCAAAACCGGCGCCATCCTGGCCACGGTTGTGCTGCTTTTCCATCAGCAGGTACAGCTTGTTGAGGCCGTACATGACCGTGCCGTACTTCTGCAAAAAGTGAGAAAAAGGCTTCCGCAAACGAATGAAGGCAAGGCCGCATTCGTGTTTGATGGCATCACTCATGGCTGTAAATTGGCAAGGCCTGCTCAGGCCATAGCCGGCACCTCAGCCGGTCGTACCGCCTCTGCCAGCCACACAAACTCCTTCACAAACAGGTCAATCTGCTTTTGAAAGCTGTCGTCGAGCAGGGTGCCATCCGGAGCAAACTTTTTATCGACAAAAGGGGTGACGAGCATATTGGGGCACAAGATGCCGAACCGCAGCTACCAGCAATTGCATTTGCTGGGTAGCCCGCATACCACCCATGCCACCCGGCGAAGCGGTAACAATTCCAAATGCTTTGTGCGACTGCTTGGGGAAATAGTCGAGCAGGTTTTTCATGGCTGGCGTGTAGCTGCCATTGTACTCAGGGCTTACCAGTATAAACGCATCGGCGGCAAACATGCGGGCCGATAGCGGCTTGAATGCTTCCGGTGTTTGCTCTACGGAACCAAACACGTGTTGCAGCGGGGGCAGCGGCCAGTCGCGTACATCAATGATATCTACCTGGTGGCTGGTATGTGCTTGCAGGTACTGCTTTAGAAAGAGGGCGACGCGGTAAGTGACACTCTCCTGCCGGGGGCTGCCGGCTATTATTTCAATGTTCATATTGCTTTCTCTTCGGTTGATTTATACAATAACAGATAAAATCTCAATTGGGTTGGACAAGGTTTTGTGCACGGGGCATTTGTCGCCAATGGCCAGCAAGCGCTGCACTTGCTCCTCCGAAATATTGCCGGTAAAATGCACCTGTTTTTGAAAGCGGGTGATACCCTCCGGTGTACGCTCCAGGCTTACAGTCAGCTCTATTCGTTCTACCGGCCATTGCTTTCGGTCGGCATACATGCGCATGGTAATGATGGCACAACTGGCCAGCGCACCCGCCAGCCATTCATCGGGGGCAAAGGCGGTATCGGTGCCACCTACATCTGCCGGTTCATCGGCCATCGCCCGGTGCTGGCGGCCGTTGGTCAGCACGGTTTGATAGTGGTCGAGGCCTATTTGTGCTTGTACGCTTACCATATAATCAGTGGTTAATGGGCACTTCAATGATGACGAACCGGGCCGCTTCGGCGCAATGAATATCTATTCGGTCGGTATCCCAGATACCAATGGCATCGCGGGTGCCAATGGGCAAGCCATTCAGTTGCATTTTGCCTTCAATGCTGAAAATGAAGACCGCTTTGTTGGTGGGGGCGAATGTATAGCTCAGCCTTTCGCCGGCATCATATTGGCCCAGGCTTATTTTGGCGTTCTGGTTAATCCAGCAGTGGGCCTGTCCTTCCTCGTTGCTTACCACGGTGGTGAGCTGGTTATGTCGTTTTTCGGCCGGAAAGTGGCGGCGCTGGTACCGCGGGTTGATGTTTTGCAATTTGGGCTCAATCCAGATTTGCAGAAAGTTCACTTCGTCTTCGCCTACGTTGTACTCCTCGTGGCGCAGGCCGCTGCCGGCACTCATAATTTGTACCCAGTCTTTATGTACCACATCGCTGTAGCCCATGGTATCCTTGTGGTTCATACTGCCGGCCAGCAGTATGGAAATGATCTCCATGTTTTGGTGTGGGTGCAGCCCAAAGCCTTTGCCTGCCTGTACAAAGTCGTCGTTGAATACCTTGAGCAGGCCGAACCCATTGCGGGCCGGGTTGGCATAGCTGCTGAAGCTGAAGGTGAAATTGCTTTTCAGCCAGCCGATGTCTTTGAGGCCACGTTCGGTGGCAGGAAACAACAAGTGTTGCATAGTATAGTATGAATGCGGGGAGGAGAGTAAAACGACACCCGGGCTTTGTAACAAGGCAGTGCCGGTTATGTTTTGCAAGCCTGGGTGTCGCCTGTTTGATCAGGAGCGGGAGCCAGCTCGTCTGGCTTATTGTTTTGTAAACTGTACGGCCAGCTGCAGCTTTACGTCGTTGCTTACCACTACGCCGCCGGCTTCGGTCACTGCATCCCAGCTCAGGCCAAAGTCTTTGCGCTGAATGGTAGCGGTAGCATCAAAGCCTACTTTGGTTTGGCCATAAAAGTCTACCATAGTGCCACCTATTTCGGCCTGCAGGGTAATGGGCTTGGTCACATCGCGGATGGTGAGGTCACCGGTTACGCTCAGTTCGTTATCGCTTGTTTTCTGCACCGAAGTCGATACAAAGCGCAGCTTGGGAAACTCGGCCGCATTGAAGAAGTCGTTGCTCTTCAGGTGGCCATCGCGTTGGTCGTTGTTGGTGCTGATGCTGTCTACATCGGCTTCAAACGAAATGCGGGCATCACTGAAGTCTTCGGCGTCAGCTTCAATGCTGGCATCAAAGGTTTTGAATTCGCCGGTTACGTTGCTGATCATCAGGTGCTTCACCTTGAATTTGATTTCGCTGTGCAGGGGGTCGATTTTGTACGTTGCCATGGTTGATGATTATGAAAGATGATTTATGAATGATGATTGAGGAATGTGGAGTGATGGTAGAAAACGGTGTTCTTTCATTCAGCGACCAGCAATCAGGCATCAGCGTTGAATGCCGGTCGCTGAAAATTGCTGCTAATGGAGCACGCCATACTTGCCACTGTTGTACTCGTCTATGGCGTCCATTATTTCCTGGCGGGTGTTCATTACAAACGGGCCATAGGCAGCAATGGGCTCCCGGATGGGCTCGCCGCTGAGTACCAACAGGTGTGCTTCGTTGTTGCTTTCAATTTTTACATCGGTATGGTGGGTACCAAATACTACCAGGTCGCCGGTGCGGGCCTGCTGCTCATCGTTTATCAGCAGGTTGCCTTTCATTACCACAATGCCCAGTGTATCGCCTTCGGGCAGGCTCAACTGCCAGTCGGCACCCGCTTGTAGCTGCGCATCGTATATGTTGATGCGGGTAAAAGTGCGGGCCGGGCCATGGGTGCCGTTCAGCTCGCCGGCTATCACCCGTACTTCACCGCGGCCATCGGGCAGTGGGTAGCGGCCCATTTGTGCATCTAGCAGGTCCTGATAGGCGGGGGGCGTGTTTTTGTTTGCAGCCGGCAGGTTTACCCACAGCTGCGCCATATGAAAGCGGCCGCCTTTTTTGCTGAACTCTTCAGCATGAAATTCTTTGTGCAAAATGCCGCTGCCGGCCGTCATCCACTGTACATCGCCGGGGCCAATGGTGCCCTTGCCGCCACTGCTGTCTTCGTGGCTCACCATGCCATCCCAGGCAATGGTCACGGTTTCGAAACCCTTGTGCGGGTGCACATCCACCCCACGCGGATGATTGGTGGGCAGTACATCCCAGGGTTCGTTGTAGTCGAGCATCAAAAAGGGGCTCAGGTCTTGCCACAGCGATTGGCCAATGAAATTGCGCACCTTAAAGCCATCGCCCACCATGTGTGGCGGCGCAGCTTGCGTTATTTGTTTGATGGTTTTATAGTTGCTCATAGAAAATCCTTTTGTGTGTTGAAATTTGAAAGCGAGGCGCTCCAGGCGTTCAGCTCAAAGCATCAAGAGCGTTGAGCCTTATAACTGCCATCCGCCAACTGTCATCGTCATCTATGCTCACTGCATGGGTACTTCCATCAGCAGCAGTTGTGCATGGCTATCTGCCAGGATGTCCAGACTGTCTACGTTTTCGATACCAAGCCCATCGCGGCGGTTCAGCGCATGGCCGTTGATCGTCACATCGCCTTCGATCACAAAAGCGTACACGCCATTACCAGCCTGCTTCAGCTGGTAGTGGGCGCTAAAGCCGGCATCCAGGTGGCCCAGGTGAAACCAGGCGTCCTGATGGATCCATACACCTTCATCATCAGCATTGGGGCTTAGCACCTGTGCCAGATTGTTGTGCAGTTTTGCCAGGTCCATGCTATACTGGTCGTAGCGGGGCGTCACATTTTTTTGGTTCGGAAAGATCCAGATCTGGAAAAAGCGGACTTCCTTGTCGCGGTTGGCGTTCATTTCGCTGTGCGCAATGCCGGTGCCGGCACTCATCACCTGAATATCACCTTGTTTGATGATGGCGTCGTTGCCGGTGTTATCGCGGTGGCGCAGGTCGCCAAACGTAGGGATGGAGATGATCTCCATATTGTCGTGCGGGTGGGTACTAAAGCCCATGCCGGCTGCTACGGTATCATCGTTCAGCACCCGCAGGGCACCAAAGTGAATACGCTCGGGGTGGTAGTAGCCGCCAAAGCTGAAACTGTGGTAGCTGTTCAGCCAACCATGGTTGGCATGGCCGCGGCTATCGGCTTTGTGCAGGGTGTAGCGGGGTGTGTTGTTCATATAAGCTCCTTTGTTTTTTGCGCTCTGCGTGGTCCAACACAACGAAACGGGCGGCGGTTGCCATCGTTCGTTGTTCAGCATTTCATAATACGTGTATGTACATATATTGTTCCAAAAAAAAGGACCTGTCATTCTTGCAGCAGGTCTTCGAGCAGCTGGTTCAGGCTGGCAGCCTGCTCTTCTGTCAAATTGGCTACCTGGCTTTCTTGCTCGTCCATGGCTTGGTTTACCATGGCCAGCAGGTTCAGTCCGGCGGGTGTTATCTGCATCAGGGTTTCGCGGCGGTCAGCGGCCGATACCGATCGTTTTACCAGCTTTTTCAACTCCAGCCGGTCGGCTATGCGGGGCACGTTGGAGTTGCGTTCTATCAGGCGGCTGGCAATGTCGCGTACACACAGCGGGGTGGGGTGGCTGCCTTTTAAAATGCGGAGCACATTGTACTGCTCCGGCGTCAGCGCATAGTTTTTCAGCAGCTGTGCTATACGGCTTTTTACCTGGTAGGCCGTAAACATCAGGTTCACCACCGCCTTGTGGCGTTGGTTCTTAAATCCACTTGTTTTGATGGCTTCTTCCAGCTTCACGATGCAAATATATGTATGTACATGTAATTTGCAAACGCAGTCAGCAATAAAAAAAGTAGGCCGGGGCCTACTTCGCATTTCTTTTGGCGCTGGCTTCCAGCCAAGGCTTCAGCGCATCGCAGTAGCTGTAGTTCGGGTCTACAAACAGGTAGTAGCTGCCCAGGCGCTGCGCAAACCAATCCGACAGGATGTTTTGCTTTTTCTCTTCCAGGGCACGGGCGGCTATTTTGTTGTAGTCCAGCGTCAGGTCTTCGCGGTGGGGGTCGGTGCGGGTGCGCAGGTATACAAAGCGTACGCCTTGCTTGCCCTGCTCGGTGGTAAACACCTCGGGCTGGCTATACTGGCCCGGCTTCAGGCTTTTCAGCACGGGTATCAGGCTCTTGTCTACCTGGTCGTAGGTCACCATGCTGCTTTGGTCGGGGCCCAGTACCCACCCGCCCGAAAATTTGTCTTCATCGTCGGAGTAGCTGCTTACTGCCTCATTCCATTTGATGGTACCGGCTATCAGCTTGGCCCGGGCGCTATCCAGCCGTGCTTTGGCGGCGCTTAGCTCATCTTCGGTTACAGGGGGTATCAGCAGTATGTGGCGCACCACTGCGTCGTCGCCATTGCGGCTTACGCATTGAATGATGTGCATGCCAAACTTGCTTTTTACCACGTTCGATATCTGGCCTTCTTTCAGCTTAAACGCAGTAGAAAGAAATACCGGGTCCCAAAACTTATCGGCCCGGTTCAGGTTGTACTGGCCGCCGGTTTCTTTGCTACCGGGGTCTTCGCTGTACGCTTTGGCCATTTGGTCAAAACGGCGCTGGCCACTTTCAATTTGTTTTCTGATATCGTTCAAACGCTTGGCAGTGTAGCTTTCTACGTCGCGGTTGGCTTTCGGAAAAATGACGATTTGTCCTATTTCCAGCTCGGCTTCATAAAAAGGAAGGCTGTCTTTGGGAATGCTGTTGAAATAGTCTTTCACCTCATTGGGCGTAATGCGCACCGCTTCCAAAATTTTGGCCCGCATTTTATTGGCCAGCTCTTGTTCGCGGATGGGCTTGCGAAAGTCTTCTTTCATTTGGTAGATGGTACGGCCGGCTATTTCTTCCAGCGCTTCGCGGCCACCATAGTTTTGCATAAAGTAGCGGATCCGGCTATCAATCTGCGCTTCTATATCGGCATCTTCTACTTTCAATGAGTCTTTTTCGGCCTGCAGTACCAGTGCTTTCTTGATCAGCTCGCCCTCCATCAGCAGGCAGTCGGGGTTGGCGGGTAGTTCGCCTCCATTGCGCTGTATATCGGCCTTGGCATTGGCTATATCGCTTTGCAAAATGATCCGATCGCCCACTTTGGCAATGATGCGGTCGCCCACCACTTTTTTGGTTTGGCCGTAGCTGTATTGCAGCGTGCCGGCAGCCAACAGGCCCATGGCCAGCAAAAATTCTTTTTTCATAAAAAACACCTGATACTGTGAAAATAGTGGAAGGGGCGGTGGGCCGGGGTGTGAAAGGCCTTTTTTAACACTACGGGTGAGAGGAATGAGGAATGGGGAATGAGGAATGAGGAATTGGGAATTGGGAATGAGGGAAGGTGAGAACGGTTGAACCTCAAATCTCCAATTCTTTAGTGCCTGAAATGGCGCATGCCGGTCAGCACCATGGCCAGGCCGTTTTGCTGGCAGTACTCAATGCTGTCTTTATCGCGGATGCTGCCGCCGGGCTGAATAAAGGCTTCAATGCCTTCGGCGTGGGCAATTTTTACGCAATCGTCAAACGGAAAGAAGGCATCGCTGGCCAGCACGGCGCCGTTCAGGTCGAAGTTGAACTGACGGGCTTTTTCAATACTGTGGCGCAGGGCATCAATACGGCTGGTTTGGCCACAACCTTTGCCCACCAGCTGGCGATTTTTGATGAGGGCAATGGCATTGCTTTTCAGGTGCTTGCACACCAGGTTGGCAAAGGCCAGTTCGGCTTTTTCGGCCTCGGTGCAGGGGCGGCCGCCTACTTCGTTCCACTCGGTGTAGTTGCCAATGTCGTTGTTTTGGCTCAGCACCCCATTCAGCAGGCTGCGGTACTGGGTGGTGCCGGCAGGCTGGGCTTTCAGTTGTAGCAAAATGCGGTTCTTTTTGCTTTTCAGCACGGCCAGTGCGTCTTCCTTGTAGGCAGGTGCTATCAGTACTTCAAAAAAGATTTCGTTGATGGCGTTGGCGGTCTCCAGGTCCAGCGGCCCATTGGTGACCAGTACACCACCAAAAGCACTTTCGGGGTCGCCGGCCAGGGCAGCATCCCAGGCGGCTTTTACTGTGGGGCGCTGGCTGATGCCGCACACGTTGGTATGCTTGATGATGGCAAAAGTGGTGGGGTTTTGCTGTCCCCCGCTTGGGGAGTTGGAGGGAGCTTCAAACTCACGAATGAGCTGCATGGCGGCATCCACATCTACCAGGTTGTTGTAGCTCAGTTCCTTCCCATTTACCTGCTCAAACAGCTCGGCCAGGTTGCCTTCAAAGGTGGCCGACTGGTGTGGGTTTTCGCCGTAGCGCAGCGTTTTTTTGGTACCCACTTCCGGCGTGGTGTGCAGGAAGTAATCGGCAATGGCGATATCGTAACGCTTGACCACTTCAAAAGCTTTGGCGGCAAACAGGCGGCGCTGTTCCAGCGTGGTAGTGCCGTTTTGCGCCAGCAACATATCATTCAGCACAGCGTAGTCGTCTTTGCTGCTCAGCACCACCAGGTCGCTGAAGTTTTTGGCAGCAGCACGAATCATGCTGGGGCCGCCGATGTCTATTTTTTCGATGATGGCCGACTCGGCCCCCTCCTGGCCTCCCCCGGCGAGGGAAGAAAAAGCAGCCACCGTTTCTTCAAACGGATAGAGGTCAACAATGACCAGGTCAATTTCGGGGATGTTGTACTGTGCCATTTCCTGTACATGCACGGCATCGGCCCGCTTGCCCAGGATGCCACCAAACACCACGGGGTGCAATGTTTTTACCCGGCCGCCCAATATGCTGGGGTAGCTGGTCAGGTTTTCTACCGGTACCACGGGGATGCCTAATTTTTCGATAAACTGCTGCGTACCACCGGTGCTGTACAGCGTTACGCCCAGTTGGTGCAGGGTAGGTACCAGGGTTTCCAGTCCGTCTTTGTAAAACACGGATATCAAAGCGCTTTTGATGAGCTTGCTCATAAGTAGTTGGTTGTGAAGTAGAAAGCTGGCCGCAGCCCTGCCAAAAAGCGAGGCAGGCCCGGCTGGCGGCGGCGCAAATGTAGGCATTGGCCGAAAGACGGGGCGGGCGGTTGGACGATTTGCCCACGAACGCCCCGACTGTCAGGGCCCGGCCACCCGCCCTGGCGAACCATGCCCGACAGTTGAACGTTAAAGCCGCCCGAAGCCTTGCGCTATTAGACAAAAACGATCCATGCACAAAAAGCCGCTGATTTTATTTGTAGAAGACGATTTGGAACTGGGCCCGCTGCTGATGCGGGTGCTGGGCGAGCATGGCTATACCACACAATGGGTCACCAGTGCCGAAGATGCCCTGCAGCTGATGCCGGCCGTTTCGCCCGACCTCATCATTTGCGACCGCATGCTGCCGGGTATGGACGGCTTATCGTTTTGCAAACGGGTGCGCAGCCTGGGGCACACCCTGCAAATACTGATGCTGACTGCGCTGAATGCCGAAAGCAATATGGTGGAAGGCCTGGATGCCGGCGCCGACGATTACCTGGGCAAGCCCTTTAGCTACCAGGTACTGCTGGCCAAGCTGCGGGCCATGCTGCGCCGGGTAGCCATAGCCGGCACCCAGGAGGTGCTGCAACTGGCCGACCTGACGCTGCAGGTAGCAGACCGATCGGTGCAGCGGGCGGGCACCGTTATCAAACTGACCGCCAGAGAGTTTCACCTGCTGTACTACCTGCTGCGGCACAAGGGGCAGGTAAAATCGAGAGCCGAAATTCTGGAGGCCGTTTGGGGGTTCGATTTCGATCCGGGTACCAATGTAGTGGATGTATACCTGAACTACCTGCGCAATAAAATTGATAAACCTTTTGACCACAAACTGCTGCACACCTATATAGGAATGGGCTATGCACTTCGCGAAACACCATGAGCATTTTCAGCACCTTCAGGCATACCACTATCCGCAGGCGCCTCACCATCATTTTTGGTGCCAGTGCTATTCTTATTCTGCTGTTTGCAGGCTATTTCATTTACTCGTTCTCGGCCCGTTTCCGCAAAAATGAGTTTAAGCTGCGCCTGGAAAACCGGCTGGAAGAAGTACAGCAGCTGATGCGCAAAAATCCGGAAGGGCCTTTGCCGGCTTTTTCGAAATACGACGATGCGGTGCTGCCCCGCGAGGTGCTGCAACGCTTGCCAGTAAGCGATAGCGTACGCATGGCAAGCCCCGAGGGTGCCGTAGTAGTGCGGTGGCAGGAGCTGACTGCTGCGCAGGGCGTGTACCACCGCAGGCTGGGCCGCCGCGACTTTGCATTACTGTACGACGAGCAGCTGCAGCAAGTGTTTGCAGTATCGGCTATAGATGTGTACGGGTACACCAAAATGTCGAACCTGCGCAAGGTAATACTGGTGTGCCTGGCCTGCTCGGTACTGTTGCTGGCTTTTGTAAGCTGGTACTGGACCCGCAAAATGCTGGCCCCCATAGCCGCCAAAATTGAAAAGGCCCGGCAAATAGGAACCAATAGCCTGAACCTGCGGCTGGAGGTAAAGAATCCGTCGGATGAGCTGGGCATGCTGGCGCAAACCTTTAATGACGTACTGGACCGATTAGAACGCGGGTTCAGGGCGCAGCAGCAGTTTATTGGCAATGCATCGCATGAGCTGCGTACGCCGCTTACCATACTGCGTACAGAAGCGGAGTGGGCACTGCACCGGCCCCGCACCGCTGCCGAGTACGAGCAGGTACTGACCAAGGTGCTGGATAAAAGCCGCTACCTGGCCGAGCTGGTAAACCGGCTGCTGATACTGGCCCGTATAGATGGACCGGCCAATGCCGAAGGCATGCAGGCCTTTCGGCTGGATGAAATGCTGATGCAGGCGGTAGAGCAAGCGCAAGGCGAACTGGGCCATGGAATAATAGCCTGCGAGCTGGATGCTGGCATACACACGGCCTGCCAGGTAAAGGGCGATGCCGGAATGATACAAACCGCCATTGCGAACCTGCTGGATAATGCGGTGAAATATGGCGAAGGAAAGCCGATACGGGTACAGCTGCGGCAGTTGGACGGCGCCTATTGTGTAGCCGTAACCGATCAGGGCATCGGCATCAGCCCGGCCGATCTGCAACACATTTTTGAGCCCTTTTACCGGTCGGCGGCGGCCCGCCGTATGGCCACCGGCACCGGGCTGGGACTGCCCCTCATAAAGGCCATAGCCGGCTGGCATGGTGGCAAGGTGTGGGTAGATGCGCAGCCCGGCCATACCAGCTTTTATTTACAGCTGCCAGCTTTCGGCTGACCGTTTCTAATACACAGTTAATGTGCTCCTAATGCCATTCTAATGTGGTGGTGGGTGCTTTGCATCATGAAACCGGGGAGTAGCATGGTGGACCATGCGACGGCCATGCGGCAAAAAGCTGGCCTGATACCGAAGGATGCACCGCAGCTACCTCCTCAGCGGACGAGCCGAACACCGTTTTTTTAAGAAGTAGGCATTCAAACACATTGTCATGACGAAACGATTGATGCTAGGCGTGCTGGTAGTAGCTACTGCCTTTACTGCCTGCCAGCAGCAGCCCGCTACACCTGCGGCAGGGCCTGCCGGCAAAGAGACCGCGAAAACCAGCGCCGACGTGCAGAAAGTGATTGATGAACTGGGCCTGGTGTATGTAGAAGAAGGCGCACAAACCATTATCACCTACGACGAAGTGCATGCAGCAGAACGTGCCTGGTGCGATGCACTGGTAAAAATTGGAAAGCTGAAAGAGGAAGGCGGCGACTACCGCGGCTATGCCGAGCAGGTACTATCAGAAGCGTACAATTTCGACTACGGCAAAGTGTTTTTCAAACCCACGCTGGCATACGGCAACCAAACCTTCAGAACCGACAAAAAGGGTGCCCTGGCCTATTTCGTAGGCGGCGATCCTGACTATCCAAACGATAAAGGCTTTGCCCTGAAGCCGTGGGTATCGGCCAAGTACGATAACCTGGGCGAGAAAAACGAAGGCATTCAGATTTACGGATCTGTGGCCATTACCATGGGCACTGTTACCATTACCGGCAAAGACGGGAAAGATGTGATGGTGGAAAAGACATGGGTGTTTAAAAAAGGCAAGGATGGCAAACTGCGCATCATCGTGCACAAGTCGGCACTTCCTTTTTCGCCCGAGGTAAAATAAATTTCTCTGATGGGTTGAGCCTGCTGTAGCCGCTCAACCCACTTTTCTTTGTTGTAGGATATGAAAAAGATTTACGTAGCCTGCCTGGGCATGGCCGTTTTATGCAGCAGTGCTGCGCTGGCGCAAAACACCCGCATCAAGGATTACAATAGCATTGGATGGTACAACTACTTTGGCACCTTCAAGCTTAGCAATCGGTGGGGTATTCATACCGAGTATCAGTTTCGGCGAGACGAGGTAGTAACAAGCTGGCAACAAAGCCTGCTGCGGGTGGGCGTGAACTATCAGGTGCACCCCAGGGTGCAGCTACGGGCCGGCTATGCGTGGATCGAAACCTTTGCCTACGGCGACATACCCATTAATGGCATGGGCAAAACCTTTACCGAGCATCGGCTGTACCAAATGGCTACCATTACCGACAAAATAGGGCGGCTCGATGTATCGCACCGGCTGATGCTGGAGCAGCGCTGGGTGGGCCGGTACAGCAGCCAGGGCCTGACCAAAGAAGATGAGTTTCCTTTTTTGAACCGGGCACGGTACATGCTGCGGGCACAGCTACCACTAAAGGGAAAAGAAATCAAAGACAAGACGCTGTACCTGGCTGCCTACAATGAAATTTTTGTGGGCTTTGGCAAAAACGTAAACGAAAATGTGTTTGACCAAAACCGGCTGGCCTTGCTATTGGGCTACCGCATCAGCCCGGCGGTGCGGCTGGAGGCCGGCTACCTGAACCAGGTGGTACAGTTGGGCCGCGAGGTGCAGGGCCGCAATGTTTTTCAGCACAACAATGGCCTTATCCTCAATGCCAATTTCAACTTTGATCTGAGTAAGCGCAGCCGCTAGCAAGCAGCCGGTACCTACGCCCGGTGGTACGGGCAGCGTGCAGCGCTGTTTGGTTATCATCAGCACTCCATATTCATACCCTATACCCCCATTAGCCAATTAAACCTTGCGCTGCCAGGCCTGCCACTTGTGGCGGGTGCTGGCAGCAGTTTTTTTGCCAAGGGCAAACGCTTTACCAACGCTCCATTTGCCACGCCCCCTGCTGCCCCACGGCGTGTAGCTGCAGGCCCAGGCTATCGGCTGCCTGGCGCCACTGCGCTATGCGGTAGCGGCTGCAGCTGCCATCCAGCACCCAGCGGGGGCTGCGCACCAGTGCCAGCACCTTGTAAGGGTCGGCCCGCAGCGTACCGCTTACCACCACCACCGATGCCTGCACGGGCTGGCTGCGCCGGTAGTGGGGGCGCTGGCGCAATAGCAGCAGGCGCTGCTGGCCCAGTTGTAGCCATTGGTTGCTGCTATCGGGCGGTAGTACCAGGTAGCGCTGTGGCAAAAACTGGTAGTAGATGCGAGCCGGCAGTAAATGAAAATTTTGGAGAAAGCCTGGTGCTACCAGGGCGCTATCGGCCACCAGCAGGCTTTGGCGGCCGCTTACCAGCTCAATGCCGGTGTGGCGGGGCACATTGTACACTATCAGGCGCTGCTGGCGGCTGCTTTGGTAGTACTGCCAGCTGCGGGCCGCCAATAGCACCAGCAGGCAGGCCAGAGCAGCCGGTAGCATGGCCGGCTGGCGATGCAGCCACCACCAGGCCAGGCAGGCAATCAGCACAAACATCAGCGCTGCCTGCCACCAGGCTATTTGTATATGGCCAATGGTGGTGCGGGGCAGGCTGCTGACCCAAATGATGTATTGATTGAGAGCGAC
>JALOMC010000034.1 GCA_025455665.1 Chitinophagaceae bacterium
TATTTTTTGAAAGTGCCCTTCGGTGTCAATGCCTTCTACCATGGCACGGCGGGTTTGCAGGTCGCCCATCACGGCGCCGGTCAGGTCTTCGGGGCACAGTACTTCTATATTATAAATCGGCTCCAGTATTTGCGGGTCGGCCTGGCCAAACGCATCTTTAAATGCTTTGAGGCCCGCTATTTTAAAAGAGATATCGTTGCTGTCTACCGGGTGCATCTTACCATCGAATACGCATACCCGCACGTCTCGTACATACGAGCCTGTCAATGGGCCTTCCACCATTTTCTCCATCACGCCTTTCAGGATGCTGGGTAAAAAGCGGGCATCGATAGCGCCGCCTACAATGCAGTTGTAGTATACCAGCTTTCCGCCCCAATGCAGTGGATGCTCGTCGCGGCCGCGTACGTTCAGCCCGGCAGGGTCGGGCATGCCGTCGTACCAGGGCTCTATGCGCAGGTGCACCTCGCCAAACTGGCCGGCGCCGCCACTTTGTTTTTTGTGGCGGTACATGGCTTCGGCACTCTTCCTGATTGTTTCGCGGTAGGGTATGCGTGGTTTGGCAAAGCTTACTGCCAGCTTATGAATGTTTTCAAGCTTCCATTTTATCACTTGCAAGTGAAGTTCGCCCTGGCAGTGTAGCAGGGTTTGTTTCAGTTCGCCCGATACTTCTACCTGTATAGTAGCATCTTCTTCCCGCAAGGTATGCAGGGCTTGGGCCAGCTTTTCCTCTTCACCTTTTCGGGTGCTTTCTACCGCCACCGTCATGTTGCTCGGCGGAAACTCGATTGCGAATAGTTCAATATTTTTCCCTTTTTCATGCAGGGTATTGTTTACATGCGTATTGCGCAGCTTTAGTGTGGCGCCCACATCGCCGGCTACCAGTTCTTGCACCGGGGTGCGGTTCTGGCCTTCTACCAGCAGCAGTTGGTTCAGCTTTTCTGCAGCGCCGGTAGTTTCATTCACCAGTTCCATACCGGCTTTTACTGTACCGCTGTACACCTTAAACAGTGATAGCTCACCCACATGCGACTCGCTGATGGTTTTGAATACGAATATGCAGGCCGGACCGCTGGCTTCACAGGGCAGTTCGGTACCAGCTTTTGTTTTTTGCGGTGGCATTTCGTTGGCGCTGGGGCACACATTGTCTATAAAGCCCATCAGGCGACCACTGCCCATATTGTGCTCGGCACTGATGCAAAACAGCGGAAAGATGTCGTGGTTAATCATGGCTTTGTGCAAGCCGGCTTTCATATCGTCTTCGTTCAGTTCGCCCTGCTCAAAGTATTTTTCCATCAGGGTTTCGTCGTTGCTGGCTACTGCTTCTACCAATTCTTTGTGCAGTGTATCGGCTGTGGCTTTTTCTGTATCGGGTATGGGCTTTTTTTCTGGCTTGCCACCTTGCGGGCTGTACTCGTACATCACCATATTCAGCACATCTATCACCTGGTTAAAGCCGGTGCCTGCATTCAGTGGATACTGCACCTGTACCACTTTGTTGCCAAAGTGTGCTTTCGCTTCGTTCACCGTCCGCTGGTAGTCGGCATTTTCATGGTCCAGCTTGTTCACTGCAAAAATCATGGGCGTCTTGAACTGTTCGGTATAGTCCCAAATGATATCGGTGCCCACTTCTACACCTGCGGTAGCGTTCAGCAGCATCACGCCGGTGTCGGCCACCCGCAGGGCGCTGATTACCTCGCCCACAAAGTCGTCGTAGCCCGGGGTATCAATGATGTTGATTTTATAGCCGCGCCAGGTAGTGTGGAGCAGGGTGGAAAAAACCGAGTTGCCGCGTTCTTTTTCAAGATCGGTATAGTCGCTCACGGTATTGGCTTCGCGTACGTTGCCACGCCGGTTGATGAGGCCAGCTTCAAAAATCATGCTTTCTGCCAGGGTTGTTTTACCGCTGCCAGCGTGTCCCAGCAGCGCTATGTTTTTTACATGAGCAGTATCAAAAGTTGCCATGGTATTTCGTTTTTAGTAATGACAGCAATACCAGCCCGGCTCAGGAGAAGCCGGATGGAAGGAATGTTGGGAGTGCCGTAATGGAATGCCACTGCGGTAAACAAAAACGGTTGTGGCACGGCGAGTACCACAACCGTTCTGCTCGGTATCAGCCCGCTTCGCTGATGAAGCGGTGAAAGTCTTTTTTCAGCTGGTTGATATCGCTGGTCAATTGGCTGAACTGCAATTCAAGATTGTGATGCGGAATCTTATGCCCGAAATTGGGGTGGTGTTCAGCCTCTGCCACGTGGTGCTTAATGGCGTGTTTCAGATCGTGCACATTAATGAGCTGGATGTGAAACTGGTTGTGGTAATGTTCTACTTCTTTCAAATAATCATGGTCGGTTTTGCCGGCCGCTGCTGCATACAGTTCGTTGCGCAAATGCATGATTTCTTCCTTCGCCTGGCGAAGATCATTGCGCCACTGGTCGCATTCGGCCAGCAGCGCCTTGTGTTCGGCTACAGTCACCATAACATCGTTTTTTTTAGTGAGCAATCGGATGAAAAGAACTGAGAAGGACTATCAAGATACAGTGCTATTTTTCCTTCTGCAATACCAAATTTGACGAAATGGCGAACCGGCAACTATGAGCCCGGTCATGCTTTTGGCTATCTTTCATCAGTATGTTTTTCAATGCTTTAGTTCGGATCAGGGCTGCACTGCTGCTGCTGTTGGCTGCGGGCAGCACGGCCACCGCACAAGTCGACTCTGCGTACGTGCAGCGCACCATCGGGCAGCTATGTGCGCCGGCGCTGCATGGCAGGGGGTATGTACAAAATGGCATGGGCAAAGCGGCCGATTACCTGGCCGCCAGTTTGCAGGCCATGGGGCTGGCCGCACAGCAACAGTCGTTCAGCATGCCGGTCAATACTTTTCCGGGAGTGGTACAGCTACGGCTGGGCGACCGCGAACTGGTACCTGGCCGCGACTTTTTGGTGGCGCCGGCATCCGGTAGCTACCGCGGTAGTAGCAGCCTGAAGGTATACGACTCCACCACTTATGTGACGGAGGACCGGGGGCTCCTGCTGGAGCGGGTGCAAAAACTGACCTGGAGCGTAGCACCTGTGCAGCAGCCCTATGCCGCTGTGCAGGTGCTGGCATCGGCATGGCCCAATGAGGCCGGGCCGGTACAGGCACATATTCAGGCTGTACATGTACCCAGCTTTGAAGCCCGCAATGTGCTGGCCATGGTGCCCGGCACCCGGCAGCCCGATTCCCTGATCGTCTTTACAGCGCACTACGACCATTTGGGCCGCATGGGGCAGCAGGCATTGTTTGCCGGTGCCAATGACAATGCCAGTGGGGTGGCGCTGCTGTTGGCACTGGCCGATCATTACAGGCGGCAGCCGGCACCGTACAGCATAGCATTCCTCTTTTTTGGTGCTGAAGAAGCAGGGCTTGTGGGCAGCGAGTACTTTGTGAAGCATCCGCTGATTGATCTTCAAAAGATTCGTTTTCTCCTCAATTTGGATCTGATGGGCAACGGCGAAGAAGGAATGACGGTAGTGAATGCAACAGCATTTCCGGAGGCATTCAGCTTGTTGCAGCAGCTCAATGGCAAAGCTGGCTACCTGCCGACTATTAATGCAAGGGGCAAAGCCCGTAATAGCGATCATTATTGGTTTACCGAGCGGGGTGTTCCGTCTTTTTTCTGGTACACCCTGGGTGCCCGCAAGGCTTACCACGATGTGGACGACGTGCCTGAAACTTTGCCATTGTATAAAGTGCGGGAGATCGGGCAGCTTATCTTCGATTTTGTGGCAGCCTTGACCGCCGCTCACTAAAACAACACACATCATTGTATGCTTACTGCTGCCGCGTTTACGACTGATATTGTGGCCCGCTTCAAATACTATAAAGCACTGGGCGATCAAACATTTGCGCAGCTCAGTGAATCCGAGCTCAAGTGGACGCCCCATGCTGAAGGGAACAGCATTGCCATCATTGTACAGCACCTGTATGGCAACATGATGAGCAGGTTTACCAACTTTTTGACAGAGGATGGCGAAAAGCCCTGGCGCAACCGCGACGCCGAGTTTGAGCCCATGGATATCAGCAAGCAAGACCTGATTGATTTTTGGGAAACAGGCTGGAGCCATGTATTTGCAGCCATCTCGTCTTTGACAAATGATAATCTGCTAACGCCCGTTTTTATCAGAGGAGAGCAGCTAAGCGCTTACCATGCAGTGCTGCGACAGCTGGCGCACTACAGCTACCATGTCGGGCAAATTGTTTTACTTGGTAAAATGATCAGGCAACAAGACTGGCACAACCTCTCGATACCCAAGAAGGGGAGTGATGCCTTTAATGCAGGTATGAAAGCCGGCCACATCAAAGGCGGTGGGGCAAAACGCTGAGCCTGCTTACTTATCCAGCACATTCATCAGGTGGTGCTTGCCCTTTAGCATGTATTGCTTGCTTTGCTCTATGGCATCCATTACCTGCTCCAAAATTTTATCGGCCGGGGCATCGTAGTCTATTTGCAGCGGCTGCTTGAATGTCACCGATAGCGTGGCTCCTTTCTTTTTGAAGCGAAGCCCCTTTTTATCGAACGCTCTCCAAAAACCATTGATAACAACCGGCACCACTATGGGGCGATTGTTTTTAATGATGTGGGCAGTGCCTTTGCGCCCCGGGGCAAATGGCTTGGTAGTACCCTGCGGAAAAGTGATGACCCAATTGCGGGCCAGGGCCTCATCTATTTTTTGCGTGTCGTTTTCATCACGGTTGCGCTGTACATCGTGGCCTTTGGCACGCCAGGTACGCTTTACGCTAATGGCACCGGCCAACGCAAACAGGCGGCTGAGCAAGTTGCTCTTCATCGTTTCTTCGGCCGCTATAAACTTGACACGGGTAAACGGCCACAGCAGGTAGTAGGGCAGTCCCAGTTTGTTTTGGCGGCCCCATCGGCGGGCACAAAAAATATGCAGAAAGGTAATGACGTCGGCAAAATAGGTTTGGTGATTGCTCACGAACAGCACATTCTGCCGCGGCAGATCGGCCAAATGCTCCATGCCCGATATCTCGGTTTTGTTCACCACGTTCAGGCCAGGCCAGCTGGCCATGCCCACCAGTGAATACACGGGTCCTTTTATCAGTTTTGAATCAGCAATCCATTCGCCTACAGATGGCATACGCAATCCTCGTTTAATTGTCGGCTGTCAGCATTCTTCGGCGGCAATATAGGGTTATTTGGTTTTTGCGGCCAATTTTGCGCCCGGTCGTGGCTGCACATCAGCAGGGCGATAAAAACAAGCTGAAACAGATGGAACCATTACAGGCCAATTCAAGGCTGCACACAGTCATATTTGACATGGATGGATTGCTGATAGACTCTGAACCGCTGTGGGAAGAAGCCGGCACCGAGCTGCTGGTAGCTTACGGCTGCCAGCTGACGCCCGAATTGTACGCAGCCACCGTAGGCCTGCGTACGCAGGAGTGGTTGCAGTATTGGTTTCATCACTTTGGTATTCGGGCTGCCAATTTGGAGCAGGCCGAGCAAAGCATAGTAGACAGTGTAATCGCCAAGGTAGAACAGCAGCCCCGCATGATGGCCGGCGTTCATTATATACTGGATTATTTTAAACAGCGGGGTTTCAAAATAGCCTTGGCTACTTCATCGCCTTTGCGCATGGCTGAGAAGGTAGTGGCGCTTTTGGGCATTGGTCATTTTTTTGAGGTGCTCACCAGTGCCGAGCACATGCCTTATGGCAAGCCTCACCCGCAGGTGTATTTGCAGTGTGCCCAACAGTTGCAGGTCGATCCGCTGGGCTGCCTGTGCTTCGAAGATTCTTTTAATGGCATGATTGCCGCAAAAGCTGCTAAAATGAAATGCGTGGTAGTGCCCGCAGCTTCGCAGCTGACGCAGGCCCGCTGGGGTGCTGCCGATTTGAAGCTGTCATCGCTGCAAAATTTCAACGATCTGCTGCTGGCGCCTATGATGGGCGGCTGATATGCAGCTGTCCTGCTATCGTGAGAAAACCCTGTAAGCAATCATTACCAACAGTAGCAGGCTGATAATGGTGCTGATCACCTGTAGTCTTCGATTGCTTTGCTGATAGCTTTTCACTTTGTAGTGCAGCCGGTTCATTTCCTTTTTCAATGATAGAATTTCGCGGGCCAGCCGATCCGGATTTTCCGTAAATGCTTTTACCTCGGCTTCAAACTTTTCGCCTTGATCGAGGTGGGCCTGCTGCCGGTGCGATCTACGACCAGTCTCCTGGTCGTGTTGAAACTCATTGGACATATTGGAAATGTAGTTAGTGTGTTCAGCTATGCAAAAGTAGCCGCTGCAGATGTATGCAACGCATAAAAAAAGCTCCTGCCGCGGCAGGAGCTTTTATGAGAGATAATAAACGCTGTTGGTTTATTACTTGCTGTCTTCACCTTTTTCCAGCTTCTTCTTCAGGTCGGCCAGCACGCCCAGGTCGCCCAGGGTGGCTTTTTCTACCTTGCTCTGAATGTTCTTCACAGCTTTCTGAGTTTTCTCGGCTTCTGCCTTCTTCTCTTTCTTCTCTGCTTCAAACTCTTCTTGCTTGGCACGCTCCCAAATGCGGGCATGGCTCAGTACGATGCGCTTTTCATTGCGGTCGAACTCGATAACCATGAACTGGTTGGTTTCGTCGGCGCTGATGGTAGTACCATCTTCCTTGCCCAGGTGGCGGGCAGGTGCAAAGCCTTCGAGGCCGTACGGCAGGCTTACTACAGCACCTTTGTCATCCTTCTTGATCACAGTGCCTTCGTGCAGGCTACCAACAGGGAAGGTTTCGGCCAGGCTGTTCCAGGGATCTTCTTCCAGCTGCTTGTGGCCCAGTTGCAGTTTGCGGCCATCCTTGTCGATGTTCAGGATGATGATGTCGATGTTTTCGCCCACCTTGGTGTACTCGCTGGGGTGGTTCAGGCGCTTCAGCCAGCTCAGGTCGCTGATGTGAATCATGCCACCAATACCAGCAGCCAGCTCTACAAACACACCGTACGGCGTGATGTTCTTTACCACACCAGTGTGGCGGCTGTCAATGGGGTACTTGTTTTCAATAGTGCTCCAGGGATCTTCGGTCAGCTGCTTGATGCTCAGGCTCATTTTGCGGCTGTCTTTGTCCAGCGTCACAATACGAGCTTCGTGCTCATTGCCCAGTTGGAAGAATTCCTTGGCATTTACCGGCGTATTGGCCCAGGTAATCTCACTTACGTGTACCAGACCTTCTACACCCGGCATGATCTCGAGGAATGCACCGTAATCTTCAATGTTTACCACCTTGCCTTTTACGGTATTGCCTTCTTGTACAGCTTCAGGCAGCACATCCCACGGGTGCGGGGTCAGCTGCTTCAGGCCCAGGCTGATGCGCTTCTTGTCGTCGTCGAAATCGAGTACTACCACGTTCAGTTTCTGGTCCAGCTTCAGCACCTCTGAAGGGTGGTTGATGCGGCCCCAGCTGATGTCGGTGATGTACAGCAAACCATCGAGGCCACCCAGGTCCATGAACGCACCAAAGTCGGTGATGTTCTTGATGGTACCTTCCAGCACCTGACCTTTTTCCAGCTTGGCCATGATTTCGGCACGCTGTGCTTCGATGTCGCTTTCTATCAGTGCCTTGTGGCTTACTACGGCGTTCTTGATGGTTTCGTTGATCTTCACCACCTTGAACTCCATGGTTTTGCCTACAAACTGATCGTAGTCGGTTACAGGCTTCACATCTATCTGTGAGCCGGGCAGGAAGGTTTCCATGCCAAATACGTCTACAATCAAACCGCCTTTGGTTTTGCTGGTCACTGTACCGGTTACTACTTCGCCGGTTTTGTGGGCGTCCACAATTTTTTCCCATGCACGGGTAATGCGGGCTTGCTTGCGGCTCAGGTGCAGGTGGCCATTGCGGTCTTCTTTTTCTACCACCATAATTTCCACTTCGTCGCCGATTTTCACCGGGTTGTCGCGGAATTCGTTGAGGCTGATCAAACCATCGCTTTTGAAGCCGATATTGATCACAGCATCTGTTTTAGTAAGACCCACTACGGTGCCGGTTACCAGCTCGCCGTCGTTAAAGGTGCGGAAGGTAGCTTCGTACACCACGTCGTACTTTTCTTTCTCTTCTTTTTTGTAAGAAGACACGTTGCGCTTGTCAATGCTCCAGTCAAAATCATCGTGAGCAGTAGCAACGGTTTCGGCCACGGGGGCCTCCACAGGTACATTTGTTGTCGCAGTAGGCTCGGTGGCAGCTGTGTCAGCGGCGCCGGCGTTCTCCTGTGCATCTGCGTTTAGTTGTTTCAAAAAGAAATGCATGATAAAACCCCGATGGTTTTGAATCGGGGCGGCAAAAGTAGGGCAAAAGCCCCGTGTAGCAAGGGTTTCGATGGTTTTTTTGCGGCGTTAAGCCCGGGCCCTGCTTTTCGCATGCTGCCAGCCTAACTAATTCGTTTTCAGCTACTTTGTTGGTGGGGTACCCGCTTCTACCATTTTTACCCGCTCCATATTGTGCTTCACCAGCGTTCCAATAGCCTCGGCAGCGGCTTCAATATTGGTAAGGGCGGCTTCTATACCAGGCATGCCGTGGCCACTTTGCGCTTGTCGCAGCTGCGCTATGGCCGCCATTATTTGTTGCAAATGTGGCATCATACCGTGGGTATGGTTGCGGGCCATCGATTTCAAAGCTCCATTTTGCTGCTCCACCAGCTCATAAAAGCGGTTCCGCTCTTTCATGGTCAGCACTTCGGCGGTCACATTTTTACTGAAGCCCGCCATGGCCACCACGGTACTGCCTACTCTGATGGGGTAAAAACGCAGCCGAAGAAAAAACGTACTGTCATTGGTATCTACCCGTTCTTGAAAATCGAGCATTTCGCCTGCAAAAACCTGCTCGTATCGCTGCTGCCAGGCAGGGCGAAGTACTGCAGGCAGCGCTGCCAATATGTTTACACCTGGTAGTAAATCAATGCCAAATGCCTGCAAAAAATCCCGACGCATGATGTCGTTGGCAAACTCAATATCAAAATTGCGGTTCACCGACCATATACTTTCACTTGAGCTATTCAAGATGCCTTCTATCCGGGCCTTTTGTTCTGCTATGGTCAGCTGGGCTTGTTCCAGTGCTGTCACTTCTTCCGCTATTACCGCATTTCCAATCCATTCTCCCTGCTCGCTGGCTATGCCAAACTTGTGGCTGCGGTAAATGTGCTGCAGGCCATCCTCATCAGTAAAGTACTCCAGCAAATGCATGTCGGCGGCAGCGGTGCTTTCCAGATCATTGCGCCGGAAGGCGTCAGCCTGTTCTTTGCTCACAAAGTCGTAATCGGTTTTGCCAACAATGGCCGACCGTGGGTGACCCAGCAAGCGGGCCAAGGCTTCATTCACGTATACAAAGCGGCCATCCCGGTCTTTGATGGCTACGGGCCCCTTGAAATGATCGATAAAACTGGCAAATACCTGGGGCAAATGGGCGGCAAACGAGTCAATCAATGAATTTGCCCGTGGGTCGCTGTCGCCAGCAGGGGGTGGAGTAGAGGTGGACATGATCGGCAGATTTTAAAAGTACAATCGATCCAGGCAACCGGTAAGAGAACAGGATGTGAAGCCACCAAGAGCACCGGCCCCAGCCGGGTAGCGGCACTCCTCCATGGCAAGGCAGGCGAATCGTTTAGTCATACGAAAACCTCTCCTCACTGGCGCAACAAATCTGTTTCGCTTTTGGTTCGCACTATTCCCACTCAATGGTGGCAGGCGGCTTGCTGCTGATGTCGTACACCACCCGGTTGATGCCTTTCACGTTGTTGATGATTTCGTTGCTGATATGCGCCAAAAACTCGTAAGGCAGGTGGGCCCAGTCGGCGGTCATGCCATCTACACTGGTTACGGCCCGCAGGGCTACCGTGTATTCATAGGTGCGTTCGTCGCCCATTACTCCTACGCTTTTTACCGGTAGCAGTATGGTGCCTGCCTGCCATACTTTATCATACAGGTTGTGTTGCTTCAATCCGTTGATGTAGATAGCGTCGGCGTTTTGCAACAGCTGCACTTTCTCTTCGGTTATTTCGCCCAGTATGCGGATGGCCAGGCCAGGGCCGGGAAAGGGATGACGAAACAGCAGGTCGTGCGGAATGCCCAGCTCCAGGCCAACGCGGCGTACCTCGTCTTTGAACAGAAAGCGCAAGGGCTCCACTAAGTCCAGCTTCATGGTATCGGGCAGGCCGCCCACATTGTGGTGGCTTTTGATGGTTTGGCTGGGGCCGTGTACACTTACGCTCTCAATCACATCGGGGTAAATAGTGCCCTGGCCCAAAAAGCTGATATCGGTGAGTTGGTGCGCCTCCTGGTCAAATACTTCAATAAAAGTTTTGCCGATGATTTTGCGCTTTTCCTCCGGGTCGGTTTTGCCCGCCAGTTTGGTATAAAAATGCTCCCGGGCATCTACACCCTTTACGTTCAGATCCAGCACCTTGTAGGTTTCCAGCACCTGCTCAAATTCGCCTTTGCGCAGCACCCCGTTGTCTACAAAAATGCCAAACAGGTTTTTACCAATCGCCCGGCTGATGAGCACGGCCGCCACGGTACTGTCTACGCCACCGCTCAGCGCCATGATTACTTTCTTATCGCCAATCTTTGCTTTCAGCTCAGCTACGGTTTCACTAATGAAGTGAGCCGGTGTCCAATCGCCGGTGCAGCCACAGGTGTGGTACAAAAAGTTTTTGATCAGCGTTTTGCCCTCGGTGCTGTGGTACACCTCGGGGTGAAACTGGAAACCGTAAAGGGGGAAGTCCGAAAGTCCGGAAGTCGGAGAGCTTGAAGTGGCTTCCAGTCTTTCGGTCTTTCCGACTTGCGGACTTTTTCTAAACGCAGCTACCGGAATACTATCTGTCACCGCCAGTACTTCAAATCCCTCGGGTAATTCTTTAATGCTGTCGCTGTGGCTCATCCATACCTGGCTGCGGTCGCTGATGCCCTGCAGCAGGCTGTCGTCCTGCTGTTTGATCATGAAGGCGCGGCCATACTCCCGCTTATCGCTTTTTTCCACCCGGCCACCGTACAGTTTGGCGGTCAGCTGGGCGCCGTAGCACACCCCCAGCACGGGCAGGCGCTGGTTCATGGCGGCTACATCTACCGTGGGGGCATTGGCATCGTTTACACTAAAGGGGCTACCACTCAGGATGATGCCTTTAAGACCTGCTTCGTATTGGATGGGCTTATGATAGGGTTGTATCTCGCAGTATACATGGGCCTCCCGCACGGCCCGGGCAATCAGCTGCGTGTATTGGCTGCCAAAGTCGAGAATTACGATTTTTTCCGTCATGATGGCCGCAAAGATAACCGCCGGCATGGCCACTAGGCCCGCCCGGGCAGCGGATACTTTCCACCAGTTATTGCTACCGCTCTACCCCGCCTGCCTGCCGCCGGCGTAAGAATGCACGAATGTTAAAGAACATTTAACGAAGTTTGGCGCAACGCATTTCAAACCCAACAATACAGATGACAACAAAGCGATGGATAGCGGCCGGAGCCCTGGTGCTGGCGCTGGCACTGGTGGGCTGCCAGTGGTGGCCGCACACGGTAAGTGGCAATGGCAACATGCGCAGCGAAACCCGCTCGGTGGCCGGCTTCAGCGAAATATCGGTGGGGGGGCCTTTTGAGGTGGAAGTAATTCCCAACGCCGATTTTGGCGTAGTGCTGGAGGCCGATGAAAACCTGCTACGCTACATACATGTAGATAAAGAGGGCGACCGCCTGAAAGTGAAGGTGCGCAATGGGGTAAACCTGCGTAGCAAAAAGGGCATTAAACTGCGCATTTCCCTGCCCGAACTCACGGCTATTTCCTTTGCCGGCAGCGGCAACATGCGGGTAAAGGGCGTTTTGAAAACCGACCAGCGCCTGACAGTGGCAGTGGCTGGCAGCGGTAATGTATATGCCGAAGTAGACTGCCCCGACATAGATGCCGACATAGCCGGTAGCGGCACCATTGAAATGACCGGCCGTACCCGCAGTGTAGACCTGAGCATAGCTGGCAGCGGCGACTACAAAGCCGAAAAGCTGCTGAGCGAAAGCACCAAAGTATCTGTAGCCGGCAGCGGCAGTGCCTGGGTATACGCCAGCGCCGATCTGGAAGTAAGCATAGCCGGTAGTGGCGATGTATACTACCGCGGACAGCCGGCCAATCTGAAGCGCAGTATTGCCGGTAGCGGACAAGTAGAACCACTGAATTGACCCGTGCTGCGGGCACATTTATTCGTGAATAACCAAAGCGGCACCTGCCGCTTTTTTTATGGCATCTTTACCGCTCAGTTTCTCCTTCTTACAAGCCCACCAGCATGAATCGCCGCGAACGCCTGTTGCTGCTGCTATTGGCAGCACTCAACTTTACCCACATCCTCGATTTTATGATCATGATGCCGCTGGGCAACTACCTCATGCCGGCATTTGATGTAGATGCCAGCGCATTTGCCGGTGCCGTATCGGCCTACAACTATGCGGCCTTCGCCAGCGGTATTCTCGCCAGCTTTTTTGTCGATCGGTTCGATCGCAAGTCGGTATTACTGTTTGGCTACAGCGGTTTTTTGCTCGGCACCCTGTTTTGCGCCCTGGCTCCCAGCTTTTGGCTGCTTACCCTGGCCCGCCTGGTAGCCGGTTTGTTTGGCGGCCTCATCGGGGCGCAGGTCCTCAGCATTGTGGCCGATTCTTTTCCGTACGAAAAACGTGGCCGGGCCATGAGCTGGCTCATGACCCGCTCAGCCTGTACCTGGCCCGTTTCATCAGTTGGCATGCACCTTTCTACTTTATTGTGGCCACCGGCCTGGTTGTGCTGCCCGCCATCTGGAAGTATGTACCCTCCATGACCCGCCACATACAGGCGCCCGGCCAGCACCAAACCATGCTGCAAACCCTGCGGGTCCTATTT
>JALOMC010000311.1 GCA_025455665.1 Chitinophagaceae bacterium
TTTCAGGTAGGCATCGTATACCCAATCCAGCAGTACTTGTGCCCGCAGCTGCCGCTGCTGGTAGTAGGCCGTCAGCGTATCGCGGTCGCGGCGCAGGTAAGTGGGCACCCGTTCCAGCCAGGCCTTTCCCCGCACGGTATCGCGGCGCAGCATTTCTCGCAGGGCATAAGCCTCTGCATCGGCGTAGGCGCTGTACCGAAAAGCCGGCGATGCCGACGCCCGGGCAGCCAAAAAGCCAATCAGGTTGGCCTCGCTTTCGCTGCCAAAGCCCAGTTGGTGGGCCATTTCGTGGCACACCGTCATGGGTAGTACAAAATTGGGTACATAAAAATCTACCTGCGCTTCGCCGGTGAAAGGAAACAGGTAGCCACCGTAGCCGGTATAGCTTTGCCAGGGCCCCAGCAAGTTGGGCTTCAGGCTGGCCTGCTGCCAATGCATAAACGGGTACTGGCGGGCCGCGGCCTGGTAGGCCGCCACTGCCTGCGCCGATAGTTGGGTGCGGTTGGCCGTTTTGCCACGGCTGATAGCGCCACTATCGGCACACAAGGTATCGAGGCGCTGGTGCAGCACCTGCAGCAGCGTATCTACCTCGGCCACGGTGTAGGGCGCCGGCTGTAGCCGCAGCAAGTATGCCGAGCCCAGGCGGTAATAGTTGAGCGCCCAAAGCCAGTGAAAAAGCAGGTAGGCCAGCAGCAGCGCTTTGAGCAAGCGGGCCGCGAGCCGCCGCCAGCCCTGCGGCCATACAGGCTGCCGGCGCAGCAGGCGCCACGCCATCTGCAGTAGTCGCCACAGCACGGCCACTATCAGCAAGCCTATCAGCACATCGCCCACGCTAAAGGGCAGCCAGCCCAGCAGCCAGCGCAGGGCCCGCCCTATGGGCGGATAGAGCCCGCCAGCGTACCAGCGCTCTACCAGCTGCGGCTGCGTTTTCAGCCATTCGGTCAGCAGTAGCAAGGCCAGCAGCAGCCACCAATGCCAGTGTAGCCGGCTCCACCACTTTTTACCAGTGCTCTGCGCCATGCCTGCAGCCAATTTTTAGTTTACAAAACTCCAATAAATACCAAACCTGATAAACATACCCGGTGTGGGGTATAGCGGCGCCGCCAGGTTGTTGGCCAAAAAGCCGAACCCGCGGTTGGGATCGATGGTATTCAGGTTTTCGATGCGGGTAAACAAGCGGAAAGCACGGATACGGAAATTGAGATACGCCGCAATATCGGGCCGGTTGCTGATGCGGGCCGTATCCTGCGGCAGCCACTGCCCATTCATGGGGCTGAAGTCGTTGGCCGTAAACGGTGTGAAATACCGGATTTCAACACCGGTGCTGAGGTTCATGTTTTTCTTCACCACGGTTTCCAGCGCTATGCGGTGGCGGGTGTACACCAGCGGCAGGTTAATTACATCGCTGGTTTCCGTTTGCAGGTGCACCTCGGCGTACCAGTTCCAGCGCTTGCCCAGCTTTATTTTCTTTTCGGCGCCCAGGTGCAGCACGGTTTGCAGCGTGGCCTCCTGGGTGCGGGTGGTGTAGGTGTTCCAGTAGGTATAGTTGCTTACCAGGTAGTAGTTGCCCAGCAGGTGTAGCTGTAGCGAGGGCAGGTAGTAGTTGCCGCTGAAACGGGTCCAGTTTTCTGCCCGCAAATCGTTGTCGCGGCTCTCGTTGATGAAGCTGGTCAGTGTATCGAACACAAACGACGGGGTGCGGTTGCTATTTTGGAAACCGAGCTGCAGGATACCGGCTTTTTTGCCCAGCGAAGTTTGCAGGCTGATGGCGGCGGTATAGTCACCGGCATTGAGGCCAGAAAGGAACAAACGCCCGTGGGCATTGATATCCCAGCGGCGGTTGCGGGTGCGGTTGCGGTACTCGCCCAGCAGGTACAGGTTGGTATAGCTGGCACGGCCGGCTGTATCAAAGCGGCCCTGCAGCAGCTGCAAGCCGGCGCCCGCCTTTAAAAATTGGTCCTGGTTGTTTTTTTGCGGGTAGGCCAGCACAGCGGCTTCGTTGGTCAGGTCGGTCCATTGATCGCGGATGGCCTGAATGGCGCCCACCCGCCGTACACCAAAACGCTGGCGGTATACATTGGCGTAAGCATCGGTCAGGCTGGTATCGCTCAGCTCGCCTTCGTTGTACAAAAACCGCATGGTTTGGTAGCTGATGCTGTGCTGCACCCGAAACCGCGGGTAAAACAACCGGGTGACACTGCTGTCCTCTTCGTTCACCAGGCTGTCTTTTTGGCCAAAATCGTACTGGTGGCGCCAGTACAGCTGCTGCTGCCTGTAATCGTGGCCTACACGAATAGCGGTTGAAAAAAAGTTGGTGGAGAAGGCCGGCTCACCGCCCAGCCAGGTGCGGATGGAGCCGCGGTTGTTAAACTGCCCGTTGTCGATATCGAGCAAGCTATCGGACAAGATGCCGCCGTTTTGGCTGGCCCGGTTTCGATTGCTGATGTAAATGAAATGACCGGAGTAGCGACGATTGCGGGTGCTGAAGCCCGATGCCAGGCGCATATTGCTGTGGGCGGTATTGCTGGCGCTGAAATTGCCGGGCGAGCCGAGGTAGCGGTACTCAAAACTGGCATTCCAGGTGGGCTTGAGGTTTTGGGTGTGCAGCACATTGATGGTTTGCTCAGAGCGGCTGCCGAGGATATAATCGAGCTCGGAATAGGGCCGGGTGGTTTGAAAAATGCGGGTACCCTCTACGGTGTAGCGGTAGGCATCGTAGGCATGAAAGCCATGATCGAAACCTGGACGCATAAGCGGCTGAAACAGCAAGCTGGTAGTGGGCTGCCCCAGGCTGCCGAGAAAGAGCATATCGGGCTTGAGGGCAAAACGCTTGTGAAACTCTCCCACGGTGCTATCGATAAACAGAATGCGACTGCTATCGAACAGGCGGTAGAAGATGGTGATGCTATCGGCATTGTTGTCGCGGCGCTGCAGGCTATCGCCGCCTTTCATTTGGCTGGCGGCGCCCATGGGGCGGCCCTGGGCATCGCGGCGCATATTTTGCAGGCTGGGGCGCTGCGCCAGCAGCGCCGCCGATACCAGCACGCACAGCAGCCCGGTGAGGCGAATGGAAAGCGGTATGGAATAACGGAAGCTCAATAGTAGTACAGTAGATGAAGTAATTGCGACGCAACGAAGCCTCCTGCGTGCACAGTAGCCGGGCACCCCTGCCCGCCCTACAGGCTGGCTATGATGCCCCGGATAATGGTAGTCATTTTGGGTTCGGCGGCGGCAGCGGCCTCCAGCACCTCGTGGTGGGTAATGGCGTGCAGCACATCGTGGCCGCCCAAATCGGTAATGACACTCATGGCAAACACCGGCAGGCCCATGTGGCGGGCCACAATGACCTCTTGTACAGTGCTCATGCCCACCGCATCGGCACCCAGGCGGTGCAGCATGCGGTACTCGGCCGGCGTTTCAAACGTGGGGCCGGTGACACTGACATACACGCCCTGGTGTACCGGTATGTGGTGCTGAGCTCAGCATCGTTGGGGCCCAGCAGCGGATTGTGGGTAAACATGCTGATATGATCGGTGATGAACATGAGATCGCCCACCTGATGCTGCGGATGCATGCCGCCGGCTGCATTGGTAAGCAGCAGGGCCTGCACGCCCAGGCGCTGAAGTACCCGGATGGGATAGGCCACTTCGGCAGGCGAATACCCTTCGTAAAAATGAAAACGGCCGGCCATGCACACCACCGTGCGACCATCCAACTGGCCAAATATGAGCGTACCGCGGTGGCCTTCTACCGTGCTTACCGGAAAATGCGGGATGTCTTCGTACGGTATTTCGCACTGCACCTGCATTTGCTCTTTAAAATTGCCCAGACCACTGCCCAGCACCACTGCGGCTGTTGGTATTTCGGCGTAGTATTCTTTGATGACGGCAACCGTCTCGTTCAGCTTGTCTATCAGATTCATGGATGCGTTTCGTTCGTATTGGTAGTAAAGGCAGCTGTAGCGACAGCGGAGCCTGCAAAAGGTCTTTCAGTTTCGGTCAAAAGTTTCAAAAATAGCGACATTCCGGCTCGCTTATCGGCATCTAGTGAGTAGCTGATGTGGTGGCGATAGTAATGCAGCAGATCGTACCCGGCAAAGGGGTGCAGCTTCACCACTTCTTCCAGCTGCTGCAGGCCCGCCTGCTGGGCGGCATCAAATGCGGCCACGAATTCGTCGGGCAGGGCTTTGTTGCTGATCCAGGCGGCAAATACGAACGGCAGGCCGGTATGGGCTATCCACGCTTCGGCCAGATCGAAGGCATACTGGCAGCGCTGGTGCAGGTGAAAAGCCCGGTCGCCGATGACAACGGCAGCGGTGGTGCCATTGATATCGTTTTCGAAGCCGGGGTAAGCTGGCAGCCACTGCACTTCTTTTTGCCAATAATGCCGCATCAGCACCTGTACCAGGGCCACCGAAGTGCGACTTTGATAATCGAGCAGCACGGTTTGTACTTGCTGCAGCGGTACCTGGCTAAACAGGCATACCGAAGCCACCGGCCCTACGGCGCCAATGCACCAGCGGCTTTGGATAAATGCCTGCGGCAGCAGTGGCTTGATGGCCACGGGCACCAGCCCTACATCAATACTGCCCTGCAGCAGGCGGTTGGCTACTGCACTGGGATAATCGGTATACAAATCGATGCGCTGACGCAGCGCTGACTGCTCCAGCCCATACAGCAATGGCGCTGTGTTGAGATAACTGACGGCCCCCACCCTTATTAATGGCTCGGTTGACTGCATGGCTTGCTAAATGGCTGCAAATGTAAGGCAGGCAGGCCCGGCTTTGGGGTCAACGGATTGTGAAAGGGACAATGCCCCCGCCTAGTTAGGATTGATATTGGCCACCACTTTGGCTTTCAGGCGTTTGCCTACGTTGAGCGCCCTGAAGAAATCGCCGTAGTAAGCCGCCGTGTCTACGTTCAGCGCTATGACCGGCGTGTCCGTTTTATCGGTGATCATCCGCTGCAACGCCCCCTCGAGGCTATCGATACTGATGGGTTGCTGCTGCAGGTACATCTGGCGGTTTTTATCGATGCTCACCACAATGCTTTGCTTCACCTTGGTATCGTTTTTGCCACGGGGGGTGTCCACCTTCATCACATTGGGGTTGGCCAGCGTGCTCACTATGAGGAAGAACAACAGCAGGATGAACAAAATATCGTTCAACGCACCGGTGTGTACCTCGGCATGCGACTTGAGTTTGCGGCGGATATTCATGCGCTGGGGCGATGCTGGGGTTGGTAAAAAAGAAATACGCTGGGCTTACTTGTGTGGCTCCTGTAGCAAATCGAGAAACTCTGCGCTGGCTACTTCAATCTTGTTGGCCGTTTTATCTACCTGTGTGCTCAGGTAGTTGTAAAACAGGTAAGCAATCAGCCCGATGATGAGACCGGTAGCCGAGGTGATCATTTTTACATAGATACCGCCGGCAATGGTATTGAGCTCGAACCGGCCGGTGCTGTTGATTTCGTAAAACATTTGCACCATGCCGATGATGGTACCCAAAAAACCAAACATGGGCGCCATGCCGGCTATCATCGACAGGATGTTGATGTTCTTCTCCAAATTGTACATCTCAATGCGGCCCACATTTTCCATGCTTTTTTCAATGGCATCAATGGGCTTGCCCAGGCGCTGAATGCCTTTATCGATGATGCGGGCTACCGGGTGGTCTGTATTCTTGGTAAGACTGCGGGCAGCCGTAATGTTGCCGTTGAGGATGTGATCCCGTACAATGTTCATGAAATTGGGATCGAGTTTGGCGGCTTTGCTGAGGGCCATGTTTCTTTCGAAAAAGAAATACACGGCGGCCACCAGCAGCAGTGCCAGCGGTATCATAAGCACCCCACCCTGCACCAGCAGGTCCCACAAATTGATGCTTTTGGCACCGGCTGCTAATTGCTGGGCCGCGGCCTGTGCAGTATCACTTACTACTTGCAAAAAGTACATG